>DASQYF010000156.1:0-2763 GCA_035639375.1 Nitrososphaeraceae archaeon | reverse complement strand
TATATATCTCAGCTCCATTTCTTACAGATTTTTTAATATTTGTCATACATATTCGTAACGATCCAGATACTATGTCTTCAAAGGTCTTCTATAACTCATCTCTTCCCAATACAGAAGTTTTATCGGTGGATATTATTGCTTTTTTAAGAATTTCATGTGAACCAAGATCTATTATCATATCTCTGAAACGGACTAATATCAGGTCATAGTTTGGTGAGTAATCCTGATTTAATCTTTTTGTTTCTTTTAAATCATTAATCACTTTATCTATTATTGATTTATAGACTTTCAACACAATAAATTCTATATCAGAATCATCTTTATTATTATTATCTATCATTTCCAGTCTACGCTAAAAACTGAAGTTAACTAATTAATCTCTTTCGCATTCCTAATATAATAAATATTAAATCTTCTGAACTCAAACGTTTTAGGATATCGGCTTTTTATAATTTATATGTTTATACTTCTGATAGTTAATATGTTATTATCTTAGGGTTCATATAATAATCACTCTTTTGCAATATCCCTATATACCCATGAATAAAAATTATGATAACAGATTTGATTTAAGATTGATCGGTTTCTAACTGTTATAATATTCAAAAGTCATAATTGATAAGCAATCTATTGATATTTTTAATTATAATATTAACCAACTAATGTATATGGAAACATCATCAAGAAAAGGCGAGAATATCGAACAAATTCCAAAAGAAGATGATCCACAAGGAAAGACAGGTAAAATTATAAGCGAACAATCCGGAGTGGAGGGTCAAAGAAAAGAAGTAAATGTTGAAAGTTATTCAGAGGTTGCAACTGTTGGACAAATATTAAAGGATATAGAATTTCCAACAAATAAAAACAAAATAATTGAATATATCAAGCAGCAATCCAATGTTCAAAATAAAGAAGAGATATTGGCAAAACTACAAAAATTAGAAGAACGAGAATATAAAAATGTGTCAGATGTTACTACTGCAGCTGGATTAGTCTATTAAATGTATTAATAATAGTAATAATTTTTCAGAATCTGTGCCCACAATAAAACTTCTTTCTGATATAAAAAGAGAAGCATCTATTTTTTTGTTTTAATGTCTTATTTTGTTAACGGAATTTATCTTTATCCATTTCGCATACAGTTCCTTTAATAACCACTTTGATCACCATTTCTTTCTAGATACTGACATAATATGGCCGATTTGTGTATGTTAGTAGTAATGATGGTGAGAGAGAGATGATGTCAACTTCTGAGCAAGTAAATTCTCTTATCTTCTGTGAAATAATATATTACTAGCTAATGAAGAAGGGCTATTCATTTCTGTATTCGTTGCCTGCAATTAGTTGGCGATGGTTAACATGTTTTGTTTTGACTTTTGTCGTTGTAGTAAAGCTAAGAAATGTTTTGAAAACCATCTATCATGACTTATTTTTCTTTCAAATAAGGTAGCATATTATTATTCTCATACTAATTCAAGTAATAATATAATTGTTATTGCTGACTATTATTCTGCTCTTTTCAAAATTCGTTATTACTGTGATTAACATTGTGCTTATTTCTACTACTAACCGTTTATATCCATCCCTTAGTTGCTAGTCTCTGAAAGCAATTGATAAAGATAAACATATCCTACATAATATTTTATTTAATAGTGACATTGACTACCATTATCTTATGTAACCCCGACCAGGCAATGGGCCAAAAAGAATTTCAGTCATCTATATCCAACACTACAACAAAATCAGGTTTTTTGACTTATGAGAATCCATCTCTAGGTATAAAAATGCAATATCCATCTAATTGGACAATGTCAGGCAGTGGCCTTCAAAGCTATAATGATGTTGTCGCATTTTACTCACCATTACAGAATCTTTCAGATGCATTACCTGCACAACTTTTATTATCAGTGACTAGATATTCACAAAATATAGCCTTGGATGAATACACTAATCTTACCGTTACTGCATTAAATCAATCACAAAATTTTATAGTTAATGAATCAAATCCATTTACATTAGCAAAAAATCCAGCACATCAAATTATATTCTCGGCTATATCACCTTCTGCGCCATTTAACTTCAATATAATGCAGGTTTGGACTACAATAGGTGATAAACTTTACATTCTGTCTTTTAACGCAGAAGCATCAAAATTCTCAAAGAACTTACCGACAATACAACAAATTCTTCATTCAGTAGAGATTGGGTGAATATCATAACAAATTCATTTTTCCATCCTGTATAAAGGAGTAGTAATGGCAAGTCCAAACCAGTCTAAGATAATATTTGATAAATCATCTAAGTCTAAACTATCTATACATAGCTTAGGGAGAAATAGACATTAAATAGTTGCTCTTAAGGTTAGACTGATGAGGGGAGAGCGGTCTGAACTCAATTCATCTGTAATCCTAAAAAGTAATTTTTAATTGATAATGCTTAAGTTACTCATAGGAAGTATATTTCAGCATAGTTGCTTACTTCCCTATATACTAGCAAGCGAATTCAGACAATTACACTTCACCTATTTAGAATATGAAAAGTGCAAAAATAATATTGAGGCGCCTATTTCTTTTGTGTCCCATCACCTTTCCACTTAGTATCGAATAGTCATAGAATCCTTATCGCGAAGCTACGTGTAAAACGACATGCAGTATTTCAATCTGATCATAGGAATAGATTTACTATAGAATCTACATTCTAATTGTAAGAGCATTATGAAGAACTTCAAATGTTGCGGGAAGAATTCCTATTGGTTCACCATCA
>DASQYF010000155.1:0-22241 GCA_035639375.1 Nitrososphaeraceae archaeon | reverse complement strand
CATTTTAGATATCCTTTATTCTTCTGTAAGAATCAGCAGAATACTGACTTCAATAGATATGTTACATATAGAAAATAATTCATAGACTTGACAGATAATACTTGTTATTGATACTACTGATTTTTATATGAATTTTGTTTGTATGTATCTTTCTTCTCCTTCTTGGAGTAACTGTTTAGACTACATACAAGCTATCATATGAACACAAACTATACGTAATTAGATATTAAGCACACATACATTCAGAATGACTTGAACAGCCGTACATACCAGGACACTATGGCTTTACATACTAAAGTGGCTTATCTCTGAATGACATGCATGCAAATGATGAAATTCGACATAGAAATGTGAAATTATAAATCGTACCAAAATATAGTGAGTGTATATCTTATAGACAGTCCATGTACATGCCATGGACAGTTATACATGTCCATGACCTCTATTTTTTTGTGACCGTCAAAATATTACATTATAATATCTAGTAGGATATAGAATTATATCAATCGTTGTCGCTAACGAAAACGTTACCGATAACAGAGACAAATAATTGTTTTTACCTTTAAGATATACTAAATGAACAAAAGGTACTCGTAATCAAATGACTTACTTTAGATCAACAAGAAATTGAGGATCCAATGACAAAAACAAGACGAAAGCTCTTAGAACGTAATAAAATTGGTTGCTTATAATAAAGATGCAATATATTCGTATATACTACAATACAATTACGTAGTCATTACACAAGGCAACTATGTCAGATCAAGCAGAAGACACTCGGTCATTAGGAATGGAATTTAGATTATTTCTCGCCATCCTTTCCATAGACCAAACTTTAAGCAGCGCATCCATTTTTTGGTTAATAGTATCTCTCTTGACATTACACGGTATGGAAAGAATACTATAAAGTTTACACTAATATGCTATTCTACTATCTACTTTTGGGAAAATATATATTATAATCCATAATCCTTTCTAATTCATCAAAATCTCCTTTTTCATAGACTGGAGTATAAGTAGTTTTATTGATACCTTCAAAAGTGGAATCATTGCCCATTAGATATCACTCATTATAAAAGTACTTCTTAACATTGTTTGTGGAATCCGAAAATTATCCTTAAAGTAGATCCAGCATAGTAGATGTAATTGTGAGTAATGAATGTTAATTGATTCCTGTTGGCTTTTAGTAGGAAAACTGGGTTTTTTAAATATCAATAGAAATATCTTCTAAAGGCAACACTAAATAAAGCAGAGAATATCAACTCGCATTTTAAAATATTTTTGCGTCTTATTTGTTTAATAGTACGTCTGAGCATTTATTCCTATATCATAATTTTTCAAAACACATTCTTTAAGCTCGACAGCCATCTCTCTTTCGCCTAACCATATCCCATCATTAGTGATTCTTAAGGGAGCAGAGTTATAATACATACTAGCAGTAATGAAAAGTTCTTCATTTTCTATCTTAGCTTCAAAGAACAAATCGCTTGGAGTATTTCGGATCGTCAAAAAATGGTGTGGTTTGTAGCCTATCTCCCAAATTGAACTTATTCTTTTTTCAGCTGTCCAACTATTTTCATATACTACTGCGATCAAATTGTTTAGTTTATCAAAAAAATTAATGTCAAATAGAATATACTTTTCATTTTCTCTGTTGACAGAGATAATATCAAAATCATCTACTGCCAAAATTCTGGAAGTATTAATAAATTTAGATTTACCTATATTCACAGCTATATCCTGTGAATCTATAAAAAAGGCATCTTTTACTTGTATCTTGTTATGGGGATTCTTCTTTGCATCCCGCAAATATGACTCTGAAAATTCTCCTCTATCAAAATTTGTATAATGATTAGGACAAAGAGCTATAATATTTTCGGGAAGATATGCCTGAATTCTATGATATGGAATAATATGCCCATATATTATTATTGGACAGCCACATAGAACACATCCAAAATTAGCTTCTCGTCTAAGCTGTTTTTGAATAGGAAGTGGAATATTTCTTCCATTTAAAGACATAAGAATCAGATCACTATAAAAATATAAAAATAATTTGATCTTGTCATCTAACTCTATTTTTCCAATTGATTTATTGTTAAATAGTCTACCAAAATTCAGGAATTATTCAAAATTATATTAAATGTGCTTAACCTCCTAAATGATTTACAAGATTTATTAAAGATAAGCATAATTTAGCTTAGAAACGCGTATTACTCTATGGCCATCCTAGAACGAAAGAAGAAGAACAGAGATAGAATTCTGTACATTAGATTATTACTGAATAGGTAAGAATAAGAACGAATAGGCCTTAAGTTAGTTGAAAAATAGTTTATATATAAAGATGGCAAGCCAACCTAATATAAAAATTAAATGAATAAGTAATTACTCATAAATTAAACAATCATCTATTTCTTCATCTAAGATTTTTTATCTATCATTCCTATATTTACTGATGACCAAAATTGTCTCTTTATACGTATAAGACAGTCTTCACAAACCACAACTTCATGTCCATATTCTGGAACAAGTTCATTATCACAATCTATGCATCTCTTTGTTCTTTTATTATTGTTATCATCCATTTGGTTTAGTTCTCCTCCTCCTCTTCTCTTCTTCATCCTAAATATATTATCAGCTATAATATACAATTTCAAAATTACTATCATAGTATAGTAATATACAGGAATAGAATATTTGTCATCGGTGTTATGTATGGTATTATAGTTGCTTATGTAGAAATCGTTGTTTTACTCATATCTATTTCTATGGATATTGTTGCCGGATTTCTAGCTTTTCAATTTTATACAGCAACCTTTATTGTAGACATGAAATATTACTATTTTTTATCTATAGAAGATAACACAATGCAATACAAAGTACACGATTAGCTTAAGAGCTATTCTGTATAAATATAAACTAGGTGATATTCACAGATATGAATGGTGCTGCACATAACAACGATAAACAATTTCTTATATACCAGTTAAAATGGATGGGGATATATGTTGGAATAGGTTTTGCTATATCTTTGGTTCTACCATTTCCTATATCTTTGGTTGGAGCACTAGGAGCTTTCTTACTCTTAAACTTCATTAGAACAAGAAGAATGCTGAAGAGATCAGGTATAGATATGAAAGGATTGTTTAGGTCATTGTCATCTACTTCTTCGTCTTCAATGTATGACTATAATCCACTAAAGTACTATTGTATGAGCTGTGGAAAAGAACACAAGGAAATTGCATGCCCTAATTGCGGTTCAAAGATGAAAAGAGTGGGATAGATAGAGATACACGACCCATACTCTCTGTCTGTCTCCTAAATTGTATTAGTATGTGGGATCTTGCCAAATGTATTGGCGTTTCCACTGCTTTTATTGAAATCAACAAAAGCAATATTGGCATCAATAGGTACTATTGGAGATTGTCAGTAGTTTGCTGGAGGGAAGCGATCCTACGATATTTCTAACTAAAGGATTATTCTATCATTGCAATAAGAATCACGTAGATGCAGAAACTATTTGTAGGTCTGTTTCTTCAAGCAGTAAAGATCTATTGCAATTTTTTTTACTGTAGTTGTTGTTGTATATCTTTACATCTAATAAGTTGATTTTGCTATTGTTGTTTGTAATTTCAATGCATTTATCAAATCTTGGAAGAAGAATTTTGTGGTATGCATAGGGTTTATGATGATGGCGATCATTATGCTGTTGCTGAAAAGATACCATAACTAAGATATTGTCTAGAGTTTTTCTAATTGAATCGATGATTTCTTTTATTAAGGATATTGCCTCGTTGCGGTCAATATTAGGATCATTTGTGAATAAATTTAGCAGATCAGCGATCATTATCACTTTAACATCAAATCGCTGAATAACTCTTGGTAATCCGTTTATGAGTAAGTCTGCCAGTTGGTAGATTGTAAATGCTCTGGTTACCAGTATACTCTGCAAAACCTTCTTAATGTCAAGTCCATATTGTCGTGCAAAATTTACACATTGATAAACGTCTGAATTATTTCCAGCGTCAATAAAAATTACATTTGTAGATTCAAATCCACCTTGTCTTTTTGACATTAAAGCGCGAACACATAGTCTCATAAAAATTACATTTGTATATTCTCTGTTGCCAACAATACAGACGCAGTCTTCAATTGTAAGGTTAATATGACAAGAATCTATCTTTTCAATATCAAAGGTAAGTATTCTTCTTTTTCTATCTTCAATATCAGCATAGGCTGTTTGAAACTTTGGTAATCGTGAGGATGATAGTTGTTCATACGATGATGAGGATGATATATACTGTTGTTGAGCGCTATGACATCTTCCATCATCATTATCAAATCTCATTGTAGGTAGCTACGTTACTGTATAGTACCTAATAAAAATTGTATTATACCATTATTATACTATTGCTACACCAATAATACTTCGGGTCCTAATTTCACTTTTATTTCTAGGAACCTTCGTTATGAACCTGCTAGATATCTTATTTTATTACAGATTTCATCAAATTCCTTTGTGCTTTTTATTGTACTTGCTTTTTTACTTTCTCTTTAGCCACTGCTATGTGGATTATCTATCTTCCTTATATCTACACCTTTCAGATGACCATCTACAACATCTAGCTCTACATAAAACGTCGATGAAGCTTTGAAGATAAATCTAATCCAGAAGTTTTATTACTAAATATTAATTATTATTAGCATCATCATAATCACTGATAATCGTGTAGACGTCTATCTCGTTGTGATTCTATTTTTTTCTCAATCTCTTTTTTATGATCCTGCAAAATGTGATTATCCGCACAGTTGTTGTGCATTATTCCTATTTGACAGAATTCACAAGATGTAACAAAATCGATATCTTTAAACATCTGCTTACAGAAGTTACACATCTCCGATCCTATCTCAAAATCAGATAACGGTTTTAACCATCCTTCGCGTCAGAGAACTATCAATATCAATCACAATATCTATTATATTCACTCCAATGTGTTCATATAAGGTTGCTGTTGAAGGTTACAAGAAATAGATTAGCAGACTCGTACAATAATTATGATAAAATGATAAGGCTTGAAATGCATAAGCTAAACTCTTCTAATAAATAGATTAAGGGCTAATTATATCGCTATCTAAGAAGCATTGTTATTTATTGCTGTGGAAATATCTGATAGAGAGGTTTTTGATTTTAGATACTGCTACCTACTTCAATAACCTTTATGATATTAAAATGAATTAGTATTGGTATTTTGATTGAATATAGCAGTAATGTTACCTGTGCAATATTCAAAATAGATTATAAGATAATTAAGCTTTGAATGCCCTACTGAGCATAATCAGTTCAGGACCACTAGTCAAACTTCCAACAATTACCGATTTTGAATTTGCAATAATTCCTGACGATACAAACGGGATACCTCCATTAACGGTTACAGGTTCAACTTCTACTTGTAATGCTTCAGAAATTACTTTAATCTCTTCTTCTGTGCACCTTGGATGCACTACGGCCCCTGCATTAGTAGATACAACCATTGATCCAGTCTGAATAAATCCACCAACTGTCATAGAATGAACTGGTACTCCTAATATGTCTTGAACCTGTTGATCTATTTCACCTTCAAAGAGAGGGGATAGCAGTGCACCATTATCATTAGTTGAAATCAAATTTCCTACTGCTGTAAATTTACTCTTTAAACGCTCAACATTAAGACCACTTGCATTTCTAAGAATCTCAATCTCCTCGTCTGAGGCAATGGATGGAACTAAAATTCCGTTGTTGTTCATTACAGCCATAGGACCGATGAGTCTTGTGCCTCCTATAGAGGCATAGACCTCATTTTCTACTTGTAAATATTCCATCAGTCTCGTAGTCTTTGTTTCAGCAAAACCAAAAGGTACTATTATTATTCTATCATTAGCTCTTACAAATAATCCAATATTGGGGCTTTTATATACGTCATACTTGTAAATTCCCAAACGTTAAATTTTTATAAAAATGTGCATATGAACCTATGGATTTTGCGATTTCTAAAGAAGATTATGCTGTTGCAGACACAATACAATATGTAGACAATAGGCTCAGAGACTATAGTAAATTCTTCTTTCTTGATGACAAATAAGGAGATTATGTAGGGATGCCATATAGTACTTCCAAGAATTGAGTAGTTACTAATCCACTTAGGCAATTTATAAATATTAACTCCTTAATCTTTATTATAGAACCTTTTCTTTAGATAGAAAGGAGATCATGGGATAGTATGCCCACTAATCAGTTTTACAATAGAGATATTGTTTCAATTAAGGATTTCAACAAGCAAGATCTTGAATTCATTTTCTCTACTACAGATAAAATTAAAGACTTGAAACCAAATGAAAAGAGTGAACTTGGAAAGGGAAGAACCCTTGGATATATCTTTTATGAACCTAGCACCAGAACTCGAATGAGTTTCGAGGCAGCTATGGCATCTCTAGGTGGAAGCTCTATTGGTATCTTTGATCCTAAATCCTCTTCTATTGAAAAAGGCGAGAGTCTTGCTGATACTATTCGAACGATGGATCTGTACTCTGATGTCACTGTATTACGACATCCGCTTGATGGTTCAAGTAGATTTGCAGGAGAATTATCAAAGAATCCAATAATTAATGCAGGTAGCGGAAGTGAAGAACATCCGACACAAGCAATGCTTGACCTATATACAATAAATAAAGAAAAAAAGAAAATTGATGGTCTTGAGATAAGCATTGTTGGCGATTTAAAATATGGAAGAACAGTCTACTCCTTATTATACGGCCTGGCAAATTACAAAGTAGATGTCCATTTAGTATCACCTCCTACATTATCAATAAGAAAGGAATCCATCTATGATATTGAGAATAAATTAAATATTTATGAGCACAGCCAACTTGACGATGATCTTTTGTCTAAACTTGATATAATTTATGTTACGAGAATACAAAGAGAGCGTTTCCCGGATTTACAAGAATATGAAAAAGTAAAGGGTACATATACTATTAATAGCGATACTCTCACAAAGTCAAAATCAGATGTCTCCATAATGCATCCAATGCCTAGGATGGAAGAGATTTCCCACTCTATTGATAATACAAATAATGCAATCTACTTCAAACAGGCTGCATATGGTAAGGAATTAAGAGCAGCTCTTCTTACATTAATATTAAACGAAGACATATAGTATAAAACAAGAATTATTAAATATGAGAAAAGTAGGACTGCTTAATGTTTTTGTCTATCGGTGAATGCTCTATTTGTATTTGATTAAAAATGAATAACTTTATCATATGATATATAATCTTGAATTGTTAATATTTGAAGTCTATTTGAATGTGTAACTGTATAGATAATAATGATAATAGATAAATACTGAATCATAAAATATCATTTATATCTTCTTGTGAAAGAGAAAAAAACTATTAGTTAATAACAATTAAGTACATAAGGATAATAGTACTTAAAGTTTTGACGATGATTATTATATTATTACTTTCAATAAAGTAAGCAAAAATGTAAACGTGAATATCTGAATTGTTTCGGTTTGTTTTGTTGATGATATCAAATAAACTCCATTTTATTAAAGAGAAAACTCTTAGTGAGCACCAATCGATGACGTCACTAATAAGTAAGTAGAATTTTACAAGGAATATAGTATCAACAACATACAGGTATCTACTGCAGCATAGATTTTTTCCCTAGGTTAACAAAACCTCAAATCTACACATGACTATAGAGGTTTTATACAGATATAATTTTAAAGTGAGTTATCGGTTATATGATAATACTTCGCAATGATCTCTAATAAAGAAGGAGAGCAATTAGTCAAATTGGCCCGAAAAGCTGTACTGAAATATCTGGGAGAGCCTGTTGATATTGACATTGAAAGCCTCGAAAGGCTTTCACAGAAGACAGGAGTCTTTGTTACATTAACCTCTGTAAGAAGCAGAGAAGAACAGCTGAGAGGATGCATAGGTTTTCCTCTTTCTGAAAAAAAATTGTATCAATCGGTCATTGAAGCAGCTATTGCGGCAGCTACACAGGATCCAAGATTTACTCCAGTAGAGAAACCAGAACTAGCAAGCATAATTTTTGAAGTTAGTGTTCTTACCCCCCCTGAAGAAATTAGAGCTCAAAATCCAAATGAATTTCCAAACCATATCAAGCTCGGAAGAGATGGTTTAATTCTAAGATGGAAATATGGTACAGGATTACTCCTTCCCCAAGTTCCAATAGAATTGAAGTGGGATATTTATGAATATCTTGCAAATATTTGCTTCAAAGCAGGTGCTCCCCCGGATGTATGGCTTATGCCGGAATCAAAGCTTTATCGGTTTCAAGCAATTATATATAAAGAATCTATCCCTAATGGCGCAGTAATAAAAGTTGAACTGTAGTTAGCAATTGTCATGGCTGTTGCGTGTCAAGTATATTTAGTATTTTAAACCTATTATCGCTCCCCGGAACTGTCTGGGGTGATCTTTGAAAATGATTGGTCAGGAAAAGCCTGAATTGATAGCTGAATCAAATTAAATATTTTTGAGAAGATATTGTTAAACTATACTTTTGTTAAACCTTCTTGCTTTAGAGGGTCAGATAGACATCAGAGAAGAGCAGAATATAGGTCAAAATAGAAATAAGTGAAAGAATATACTAATCCATTATGAAAGCTAATGGTTGATTTTTTATATATAATACAACCATTGGGCAACTTGTGCAGTTTTACAAGATATGTTGGAATGATGATAGATATGCAAACTAACAAGTTAACATATTCATGATTTGCCTGTTTGGTTACCTACGCCAATAGATGCAAATGCCAAGTGACTATCAAACTTTGACCTGTCGAGTATTCCGCGGCCATCATAAACCGGGATCCCACCAAGATCAGCAGATGTCAGAGTTCGATACTCTGGATGATCTGCAATTAGCATCACTAAGTCTGCACCTTGTATAGCTTCATTTAGATTTGATGTTAGAATAATATTCTGTTTTCCTGCTGATAAAGTAGGATCTTTAATTACCAAGGGATCATGGATACGAATCTCTTTTACTTTCATCAGTTTTTGAAATTCCTCAATGACCTTGTAAGTAGGTGATGAACGTGTATCTGACACTCCTCCTCTAAAGGCAAGACCAAGTAAAGTAATAATGACTTTCCCACTCTTATTATTTATAAAACCTTTTTGCAACTGTTCTCTTCCTTTCTTTTTCTTACTCTCATTATTCATTTCTTCTTCTTGTCCTTCTAGCAACTTTATGGCTTGTTCTACACAATAAGCAGGCATAGAATCATTGATATTTCTACTCATTCGAGTGATATTACAATCAATCTTAATCCTATCTGCAGTATGGAGTATAAATTGGGGATAAACAGGTATACATGCACCGCCAACACCTACGCCTGGTTTATGGATGTGGCAAAATGGTTGGGAGTTTGCCGCGTCTCTTGCTTCCCAAAAATCAACACCTATCTTTTCACAGAATTTTGCAAGTTCATTTGCAAGAGCAATATTTACATCCCGATATACCCCCTCAAGAAGCTTTTCGGTTTCAGCAGTTCTTATACTACTCATTGCTAATACTCCTTTCTTAAATATTATAGAGTATATCTTAATCCCTATTTTGACGCTCCTACCACCAGCTCCTGAGACTATTGCTGGATATCTTTGCTCGATATCTTCTATAGCCCTTCCCTCATAGATTCGTTCAGGATTGTATATCAGGTAAAAGTCTCTTTCTACTTTTAAACCACTTTCTTTCTCTAGAATTGGTAATACAATCTCTTCAGTTGTTCCAGGAGGAACACTAGGATTTAGAGCTACAACATCAAACTTTTTCAATCCTTTTCCAATTGATATTGCTACATCTTTAATTGCTGTCAAATCAGCAGCTACTGCTTCTGATCCATTTGCAGCACCTAATAATACTGGTACACAAATCATTTTAAAATATGAATCTAACGATGCTTTTACCAAGTCTTCATATACTTCGAAACGATTTTCCTCTATACCCTTTGTAAAGGCCTCATTGACTCCTGGTTCTAGTTGGAGATGGGTCTTACCTATTTTTGCATTTTCTAATACCTTTGAAGATTTGTCGACTCCTATAACATGCGCTCCTTGTCGAAGCCATACCGAAGCTAGTGGAGCTCCAATATGTCCTAAACCGTAAACTGCAATTTTAAAGGTACCAGATTTTATCTTCTTTTCGATATTATTTTTTGGACTGCTGTATCCATCTTCATAATTATTGCTGGTATTATTGGAATTACTAATTCTCCTGGTATTATTATTATTAATGTTGGTATTATTATCTATTTTATTGTTGATATCAGAGTTAATAGTAGTAATATCAAAAGCAGTAGTAGTATTAGAAGAGTCTTGAGTTGGCTTCATATGACTTTGAGTTTTCATAAGAGGTATTTCATTATTATGTTTATATTATATATTATGCGCCTGAACGTTGTTCTTTAATTTATGCATATAAATCAGATTTGAATTATCTTTATATTTTATACTTTTTCTCAATTGGAATAATATAGTATGTATGAATCGGCTGAATAAGACTAATGGGCAATATAATTACACTATCTCTGAGCAACCACCAGTAATTATTCAGATTAGATATAAAATCTCATTGGTTAGTATTTATAGTAACGATCAAGATGATTACATTCGTTTATCATGGATGAATCATATGGTTCTGCTTTTGTAAGTAATGACAGACATATACAAGTATTTCCAAAATTCTTGATAGTTATTGGTTAATTGAGAGTGGACTATAAGAGAAGTTGCATGGAAAAGGATATGTTCCTTTCAACCAGATCAGAATTTATTGTTTAATTTGTGTATGTGTCTCTATGTTCTACAATTAAGCTTATGGTTACTATGTTATATAATTGTCAGTTAAGTTAAGGTTAAGATTATTACACTTTTCTTACTAATTGATTTAACAATAAAGACTAAATATCTTCCCTCCAGTATTAATATTGTCCGATTAGCCGAAAGAGAAGAACGATACATCATATAGGTCTAGGTTGCAAGTAAAGGCTTGTAACTCCCACGGGAATGATGATTTGTCATCATAGGCTAGTAGGTTAACCTGCATCGTCAAAAGATGTAGGGGAGTCCAAGTCTAAGATGATAAGGGTAAACCACAGGGCTGCTTGGGAACTTATTGTAGCAGTCTTGCAGGGAAAACCACATGTCTTCGAGTGTTAGTCGGACGTTACTTTTCTCATATTTATTCAATATATCTTACTCCTAGTTCAAAAGATGATTTTTTTATAGGATGCTTTCTACTTCTCCTTGTTCTTTTGTTTTTTTCTATGTTGTGGCTATAAACTATTCATTGTATTAGAACGTGCTTACATTATTCACATTTACTTTTTGTATGTTTTGATTTTTATCTGCATTCTGACACACCAGTTTTGTTAAGTTATTAAGGCAGTACCAAACTTGCGATAAAGAATTTTTCCTTCTCTTGTAACTAAGAAAATTCTATTCGCTGGAATAAGTTCAAAATTCTCAGAAAGCTTTAAGAATTCTGGCAATGACACCTTAATAATAGAGTTAAACTCACGATAGCTTACTGAATAAAGATCAGCATTATCTGCATACAAAGCTTTACTAAAAATTTCCTTGAGTTGACCTTTCCGCGCCATATTTTAGATTTATTATCTCCGTTCAATTGTGAATGCTGTTGGCATTATTTTAATTGTATTATTAGTATGTAGGTTCATAACGTGTATTGGATTTGGCATAATATATAAAATTTCATAGAGTACGAATAAATCTTCTATGTATAGTTAAGATAGTACAATTAAATTTCTTTTAATTATTATTGTTCATATTACTGTCACATGGGATATTGAAGATAAAGACACTTATGTAATTGGAAGATCCTAAATTGAAAGGCATACGTTAGACTTAGTATAATTGCACTTGCGATGGATAAATATCAGACACATAAAAATTATACTCAATCATCTGATAGATAATAGAGCGAATAAAATTAATAGTAATTGATTATTTTGCAGACCCCGTAGCTTTTTAATATCTTCTACAATTTTACTTGGTTATCAGGAGACAATATGAAACAAAAATCAATCTATTTACTTCTTCATACTTTATTGCATCTATAGTAAAGGTAGACTACACAATAGATATAACTCGTGATTACTCATCATCATCTTCCCTATATGCAGTAGAGAAATGAAATATCTAAAAATGATATTTTATATTTCATAGCTGAATATTCTAAATCGCTACTTTGGGATTTGTGGCATATTTATTATACTGCTGTTGTTATTATGCTAGGAATAACTATTTTATAGATATGGCCGATAATGTAGACTTCTTGTATATACAGATCATTTTGCCCCAGGACTTAGTAACTATATACTAGAAGTGGTACTAGAAACTATGATTTAGTAATACGTTTAGTAAGTAGTCTTCATAATAAAATATTTTATAGTGTACGTTAGAGCTAGCTTTTTAAACTAAAATCTTCTAATAAGGAAAGGGATGGCAGGAATAACCGAGTTTAATGACTCGAAAGAGAAAGTAATCATGAACATTAAAAAAAGAGACGGCAGAGTTGTTAGTTTTACGCATTCTAAAATATCAAATGCAATTTACAAAGCACTTGTAGTGACTGGTAAGGCAGATTATCCATTAGCAGAAAGATTGGCAAATAATGTGGTACAGAAAATGGTTCAAAGTGGTTACGGAGCGAGTGGAAAAGTTGCAGTTGCAAGTGTTGAAGATGTGCAAGACATAGTAGAATCTATACTCATTGAAGAAAGTTTGTCTGAAACGGCTAAGGCGTATATTCTGTATAGACATGAGAGGCGCAAAGTTAGAGATGAGAAGATGAGAGTTCTAAACAAGAAGGTGCTTGATGAAGTCGACAAGGTATTTGATATTAATTCTCTCAGAGTTTTAGCTGCGCGTTATCTGTTACGAGATAATAATGGTGAGATCATAGAAGGTCCAAAACAGATGTTTGAAAGAGTAGCAATTCTGGTTGCACTTCCAGATATATTGCATGATTCCCAACTGTTCAATTTAGCAGGTGGACATAACCAAAATATCGAAGAAGCAGAGAAATATTATGCGAAAATAGATGACTTTGATCTAAAATTAAAGATAGGAGATTACTACTATCTGAACAAATATCACTTTGAATGTCTCATTAGACATTATGTGTCTCTAGCAAAGATGGGTTGTATGAAAGTTGGCTTTAAAGAATTACTTAGAATGATGGCTGAAAACAAATTAAGCGTATATGAAGAGAGAATCAAAGAATACTACAATTTAATGGTATCAAGAGATTTTCTACCGAATACACCAACATTGATGAATGCCGGTGCAAGGCTTGGTCAATTGTCAGCTTGTTTTGTTCTTGATATGCCAGACGATATGTACAAGATCATGAGATCGTCCACTGATGCAGCCATGATTTTCAAATCAGGTGGAGGTGTTGGAATAAATTACTCTGACCTAAGACCAGAAGGAGATATCGTTGCTTCTACATCTGGAGTTGCATCGGGTCCAACCTCTTTTATGAGAATCATTGATACTATAACGGATGTAGTAAAACAAGGTGGAAAGAGGCGTGGTGCAAATATGGGTATATTGGAGGCATGGCATCCGGATATTGAAAAGTTTATAACGGCCAAGACAAAACCTGGTGTGTTCGAGAACTTTAACGTCAGTGTTGGCGTCTGGGAAGATTTTTGGAAGTCTGTTGTAAATAAGGATAACCACAAGTATACATTACATAATCCAAGAACTCATGAGCCTATAAAGCAGATTGATTCCCATCAATTAATGGATCTAATAGCATTTAGCGCATGGAAAAGCGCAGAACCTGGTGTTATCTTCTTTGATAATATTAACAAATATAATCCATGTCTAAATGCAAAGGGCGGACCTTTGCGTGCAACAAATCCCTGTGGTGAACAATCATTATATCCTTATGAATCATGCAATCTAGGTTCTATAAATCTTGCAAACTTTGTAAAGCGTAAGGCAGATGGAATGTTTGAGTTTGATTGGCAGAAATATGAACAGGCAATAAGGATATCCTCAAGATTCTTAGATAATATTATAGATATGAATAAGTATCCAGTAGAGGAAATTGATATCAATACAAAGCTGACAAGAAGAATAGGCCTTGGTATAATGGGTATTGCTGACTTGCTATTTCTACTTAGAATTCCATATGATTCAAATGATGGCTATGAATTCATGCACAAACTGGCAGAAGCAGTATCCTACTACAGTATGGAAGAAAGTGTTGCTATTGCAAAAGTAAGAGGACCATTTCCATTATTCAAAGAGACAGATTATGTTAAAGGTAAGATACCTATCTCAGGCTATTATGAGTTACCAACAGAAACACATGCATACAATTGGGATTCATTAATACAAAAAATTCAAAAACATGGAATACGAAACTCTTGGACATCTACTATTGCTCCCACCGGTACATTATCTATGATTGCAGATACTTCAAATGGTGTTGAACCAATGTTTGCGTTAGTTTTCGAAAAACGTGTGACAGTTGGTAGATTCTTCTATACTAATAGGATTTTTGAAAATGTATTGAAGGAAAACGGCCTTTACACTGATGAAATACTTGCAAAAATCGCAAACAATTATGGTTCAGTTCGTGGTTTGGATGAAATTCCAGAATGGATTCAGAAAACGTTTGTTACTGCAATAGATATACACTGGACTGATCACATAATGGCGCAGGCTGTATGGCAAAAATGGATTGGCAATGCAATTGCAAAAACAATCAATATGCCAGGAGACGTTACTGCAGAAGATGTAAAGTATGCATATCTGCTGTCACATGAGCTTGGATTAAAAGGAGTTACTGTATATAGAGATGGCTCACGACATGAACAGGTTCTCCATATCACTGGTAATGAAACAAAGGAAAAGAAATTCATTACAAGACCAAGTAAATATGCAGCGGACTATATTCGTGCAAACGTTAAAGAACCTTATATCAGAGATCAAATAGAAAAAATCTTTGAACAAACCAAGATCGAAGATGAAGAAATACCCACAGAAACAATCTCAACATCAATTCTGTTGGATACGCCTAACAAGCTAACACACGTGCCGCTGCTAGAATCAAATGAGGATAATACTTGTCCAACATGCAAAGCAAGATTAATAATCACTGAAGGTTGCAATTTGTGTATAGAATGCGGCTTTAGTAGTTGCGTTTCAGGCTGACAAATAAACAAAAAAATCTTCCTCTCTTTATTGATACCTATCGTCTGATATTTATCATTGTTAACGTTCTGCGAATGCGTTAGTATTTGAACAATGTGGTCATTGATGTTGGCGTCGATGATGCTACAGAAAACAATAATCAGTATAGGCTTTTTTTGTTATCCATGTTTCTTTTAGCTGTGCCACTAAATGCTTAACATATATTATAAGTATATAATAGATGTATATACACAATGAATCCTATATCAAAAAATGACAACGAGACTAGAAAGAAGCAGGAGTCAGCAGACAACCACCAAGGCGAACGAATAGAAGACATAATAATAAATGAACTTCCTTCTCATAAGTCTAAAATTATAGCGTCAAAAATTAGCAATTTTGCCCGTGGGTTTAAAATTCCAGATGATAAAAAGCCAAAAATAAAAAGCAAATCAAAAGTTCGTGAGAAAAATTAGTACTTGAAATATTTTTGAGGTTAATTTTGAGATATTAAGAATTGATTAGAGCATAATAATAGATCTTTGATGTTTACGCAAATATAATCAAAATGAGGACATTGTGAATCTGGATAATCATTATAGTTCACATTATGATACATATATACAATTAATTCAAATGCCGCAATTATGCATGCATCTATTGACTAACTTTACAATGAGTAAGTGTATGTGATTTTGTGTTTCTGATGATAATTATTATTCAGCTGGCAGTTACCTTCGTATGTCACTTATAAAGACAATTATATTTTACATTGTTAAATATAAATAAATAATTCTTAAAAACTGATGCTTAAAATATCTGATTGGCAATTGACATTCATATGCAGTCATTAACACAACAAAATAGCTCCTATTTTGTTTCTTCTATGAAAAATATACTAGAGGATAGTTCACTTACGTTTGCTGAGAAGGCAATTAGCATAAAGAGCTTAACAGTAAAGAGTAAGCAGAACCAAGTGTCCAAACCTTCTATGGCTGGCGATATTGCAATTGTAGATGTAGATCTTGCTATGGTGCAAGACAGTACTGGTCCTTTGGCAATACGTTCATTAAATGAAATGAGAGTGGATAAGCTATTTAACCCTGCAAGGGTTTTGTTAGTGATAGATCATACATTTCCTGCAGCAGATGAAAAGGTTGCAAATCTTCATGCTATGATGAGAAGTTTTGCTTCAAAGTATAACTGTATGTTGGTTGAAGGTTCTATATCGCATCAGTATATTCTTGAATATCTTGCTGCTCCGGGTATGATGATACTCGGTGCAGATTCTCACACATGTCAAGCCGGATGTATTTCAGCATTTGCCACTGGAATTGGAAGTACAGAAATAGCAGCCGTGTGGGCTACAGGCCAAATATGGTTACGCGTACCAGAAACGATAAAAATTAGACTATCAGGCAATTTTAGAAAAGGAGTTTTTGCTAGGGATCTAATACTTGATTATATTGGAAAGGTCGGTGAAGATGGGGCTAATTACAAGGCTTTGGAGTGGACATTTGCAAATGACAATACTAGAAAGGAGTTTAGTATTGATTCAAGAGCATGTATAAGCAATGCTTCAATGGAATGTGGTGCAAAGATTTCCGTATTCCCTTCCGATGATCTGACTAGAACTTATTTGAATCAAAACCCAAGAATTATTAAAGACGTGCCAGAAATTGATATTCGTCCTGGCAGCTCGGCTAAGTATGTAGATGAAATAGAAATAGAATGTGGAAAGATAGAACCTCAAGTTTGTGGTCCAGACAATGTTGATAACGTACATTCAATTGACGAATTGGCAAATGTGGAAATTGATCAAGCATTTATAGGTTCTTCTACAAATGGAAGAATAGAAGATCTTGAGATAGCTGCACGTATATTAAAGGGTAGAAAAGTTCATAAAAATACACGATGTGTAGTTACGCCAGCATCTGCCAAAGTATATGAAGAGGCCATTAAACGTGGGTACGTAGAAATTTATCTTGAATCAGGAGCAGTTTTTACCAATGCTACATGTGGAGCATGTGTTGGTACTCATCTTGGTGCGTTAGGAGAAAATGAAATCTGCATTTCATCATCTTCAAGGAATTTTGTTGGAAGAATGGGAGCTCTTTCATCAAAAGTGTATCTTGCATCCCCTGCAACAACAGCAGCATCTGCAATTGAAGGTAAAATAGCTGATCCAAGGAGGTTTCTCTGATATGAGTGATAGACCAACTCCAGCCGAATCTTTGCCACATCCTTCGCCATTAATGCCATCTCCGCCGCCACGATCAGTGCCTCCACCAGTCGCTACTACTGCCATTTTACATGGAAAAGCTTGGGTTTTTGGAGATAATATTAATACAGATATAATTATACCGTTCAGATTCAAAAGCAGAACAAACGATCCTTATGAGATGGCAAAATATGCTATGTACGGTATTGATCCGGATTTTCCAACAAAGATATCCAAGGGTGACTTTATAGTTGCAGGAAAAAATTTTGGAGGCGGCTCCAGTAGAGAACAGGCTCCAGTAGCATTAAAGTACGCAGGAATCTCTATTGTTATAGCAGAAAGTTTTGCTCGCATATTCTATAGAAATGCATTTACTATAGGACTTCCAGCTCTAGAAATTTCAGAAATAAAAGGTAATGTAGTTCAGGGAGATGAGCTTAAGGTAGACATTGGAAACTTTACTGTAGAAAACATACGAACAAAACGAATATTTCATGCAAGGAAGGTTCCAGAATTTATGCAACAAATGTTGTTAGAAGGAGGGTTAGTTGAATATTACAAGAGAAACAAGCGATTTCCATGGATGTGATTAAGTATGAATTTGCGTTAGAGAGAGATATATGACGTTTCTTCTGACCGATAAAATTTAATTTCCTAGTGAACAAATCATTTTGTTAATATGGTATATGTAGAAAAAAACTGGGTAGGTCTACGCAACAGCGGATTTAGAATAGTCCTTCTTGGCGTATCCTCTCTGATTTTGGCGTTTATGATCTATGGCCGATTGACAAGTCCTTCAGGCGAGCAACCAGTTATGATTACACCTTATCTTATGAATCTTGCAAATGCTATTTTTACAATTATTTTCGTATCCATGTTATTTGTAGGCTATGGAATATACAGAATTTTCAAAGCTGAGCAACGGCTAACAACTAATACTAATAGTTTAATATTCTATATTACATCAGCATTTTTAGACAATAAATATTGGAAAATGATGGCAATATTTGCAATTGTATATGGCATTTTTTTTGGGTTTTTGTCCCAAATATTCATTTATAGATATGACGTTTCATTTTCTGAACAAGGAATTATTATTCCATCTGTTAATGTGATTCCATGTTGCAATTTACCGGGTTATGTTCCAATGCTGACTGCATTTCCTACAGATCACTTTCTAATCATGATTATACCAATCAATATTATTCTAGCAGTAGCTGTATCAGTTATGGTCGGATTCAATTTTTCTTTAGCAATCTATGCATTCAACCTACAGAAAGCGCAGAATACTAAAAAGATGTCTTTTGTTGGAAGTGTGGGGGCAATCACTGGGTTATTCGTCGGTTGTCCAACCTGTGCAGGCAGTTTTTTTTCTATACTCTTAGGTTATGGTGTAGGAACAACAATGGCTGTTCTTGCTCCATTGCAAACTCTTTTCATTTTAATAAGTATACCCTCTTTAATACTTGCTCCATTTCTTATAGGTCGCGGAATTCGAGGCAGATTTAGTTGCAAGTTAGCCTAATAACCTTTCTTGTCTTTTCTTCGATTTGCTACTAAATTTTCTTCTAATGTTGGTAGTGTTTTTGAAATACTATCTAGATACATTTGTACATGTGGTTCTGCGATCCACATTTTCTCATTTTCAAATAGATAACCATATCTCTGTGAGCTACCTATTTTTTCGCGTGACTGGAGCACATTAAGGTATTGTTTAGAAATCGTGGATTCATCAAATCCGTGTTTTCTTGCTATTGCGCTGAATATGTCATGCATACCTGAGCCATGCTGTGCTGCTTCCTTTATACGATATGCGATATTCCTTGGAATACCAAGTTTCTGGGCAAGTTTTCTGTGTACATGCTTTCCAAAGGCATCGTCTGCACCTTTTATATTCAGTTTCATATCGATATGCATCGAAAGTGCAATTACTTTCAAGTCAAGAAATGGCTCACGCATCTCTATGCTGTGTGCCATAGTGATTTTATCTTCTCTCTCCAATGTTTCTCTATAAAGTAAAAGCATATCTTCGGTCATGTGCTCACGTAATTTCTGGTATCCTTCCTTTTCAACAACATTTGTATACCAGGAATATCCTCCGAAAAGTTCGTCTGCTGCCTGCCCCGAAAACATTACATTAATTCCATCCTCATGTGCAAGTTTTACTGCAGCATATACGGGAACTGCAACCTCTACCTGTCCAGCATTTGTGTCTTCTATTGTATTAATAACCTCTGGAATCATCTGTTCTACTTCATTCTGAGTAAGCTCATTGACTCTTAGTTTAAGTTTGAGCCTCTTTGCTATCATTCTGGCAAACTCGATATCGCTAGAACCCTCAATTCCACCAGTATAACAAATAACCTCTCGTACCATTTTCTTTGCAAGCCAAGCAATAATAACACTGTCAATACCACCTGAGAATATTATTCCGACTCTATCAAAATCTTGCGTACGTTTTTTCATGGATGCAAGTAATGCTTTTTCATATGCATCAACAGCTGAACGCATTGTTTTGTAGATTATTTTCTTTGAATCTATTGGCGGATGGGCTACTTTGAATTTTTGTATTAAACCATCAGATGTAATAATTATAGCATGTCCAGGTAAAACCCGGTTTGTAGGTTCTTTAATTCCAGCTTTCCATAACGCTTTACGTTCAGACGCAAATGCAATAAAATGCTCATTTTCGCCATAGTAGATTTGTCTTACACCTATTTTATCTCTGACTAAAGCTATGTTTTCTGTCTCTTCGTCCTTGATAACTAAAGCATAAACACCATCGAGTTCAGCAACAGTCTTTTTAATTGCATATAATAGATCATTATTTTTGTTAAAATGATCCTCTAACAAATGGACAATAACTTCACTGTCTGTCTGTGTAACAAAGTGATGATGACCTTTCATTAATCTTCGCCGAATTTTCTTATAGTTGTAAATTTCTCCATTATGTTCTAGAGTAAACTTTCCATTGCAACTATGGAAGGGTTGCTGTCCATGAGTACCACCTACGATCGCCAGCCTCACATGACCTAAAGCATTACTACCAGAAAGGTCATGATATTCTAAATTTGCAAGAGAATCTGATTGTATAATAGAGTCATCAACTGCTATTCCTGCCCCATCAGGACCACGATTTGTCATACACGAAAGCATTGTTCCAACTACCGGTACTATATTTTCGCCTTTTTTACTTAATATCCCTGCTATTCCACACATATTATATCTCTCCTAATTTTAAAATTATCAAATTTCTATCCTATGGATAGACAAATCATTTGATTTCAACATTTCAACTATAATATAGTTATGTACAATGGCTTAAAAGTGTTACATTAAATACATCTTGTTCTCATCTTTTTTGTGATTTTCATATGTGATGAATAACGATTTATAGATCAGGGTATCTTTGTATCTCCCATTACCCATGATGATAATTTAGAATTAACCTGTAGTATGTATTTAGGAACTATTATAAGTTTATGTATTAAAAGTAACGCAATAGATGCAAAATCTGATCTCGTGGTTCATAAAAAATTCAGAAGGAATAACTATATTCGATAAATGCATATTGTTTGTCTTAAAAATTATTTATTTAGGTTTAAGAATTTTGCTTAGACTAGTTTTAGGCAAGAAAAGAAGAGATAGACTATATGTTGAACGAGGTCTTGACTTTGGAGTTTTTTGGTATAAATCCTTCAAGTTTTTGAGGCCAGGCAATTCCAGTTTATTAAAATTCAAAGTGCCAAAATACAATTACGAATTTTATTGTAGAGTTAACAAAGATGATTTCAAAATAATGACAATTCATGAAGATGATATAATAGAACACTTTACTCCTAAACAAGGAGATATAGTTGTAGATATTGGTGCACATATAGGTCTTTATACCATTATAAGTTCAAAGCGAGTTGGTACAAATGGAAAGGTAGTTGCTATTGAGGCAGATCCTGGCAATTTTGAGATGTTGAATCGTAATATCAAACTAAATAAATTAGCCAATGTTATACCTTTGAATTATGCAGTATATTCTAAAGAAACAAAAATAAAATTATATTTGCCTAGTGGAGAATCAGGTTTTACTAAATACAATACTATCATGTCAGACTGGGTAAATACTAAAGATAAATTTGTAGAAGTAAATGCTAATACGCTTGATTACCTATTGCAGTCAAATCAAATAAGAGAAGAAGAAGTCAACTGGATTAAAATTGATGTAGAAGGAGCTGAATTTGAAGTATTAAAAGGTGCCCATAATGTGCTATCCAAAAGTAAAGATATTGTACTTCTTATGGAATTACATGGACCCCCAGATGTTTATAGACCAAAAGTGCAAGAACTTGTTAACTTATACAATTTCAAAATAGAGCTTGAAAAGAGTTATGAGGAAAATGGTTCTATGCATATAATTGTACAAAAATCTTCTAATGCTTCATGAATGTGACATAAATAAATATATATACATATATATAAAAGTATATTGGACTTACATAATTTTTGCAATTGTATAAATCATATAACTGTATATCAACGTCTAAATAGCAACAACAAATAAAATCAAACATTGAAATAATTACTCTATATAGGATTATTTAGAGCCATGAATCAAGATAGTATTTTATTGTTTGTGAATTGTGTTTGTGAATACCTATAAAAATAATATTTATTTTATCTTGTGGCTAGAAGGAGTAAGAGACAACTACAGGTATATGTATAAGTAAAGAAAATTGCAAGAGGATATATAGTGAAAAAGAAAATAATAATAATAATAAAT
>DASQYF010000154.1:0-9195 GCA_035639375.1 Nitrososphaeraceae archaeon | reverse complement strand
TGTATATAAGACAAATAAAATAGAGTATTATACAAGGGTATTGAATATGCAATAATACTCGGCTGAGTGTGTGATTATGTGTAAAAATATCAAATTTAGAGCGCCGCTTTTATAGCAACTGAGGACTTATCAATAGGAGATATGACATCATGACTTTTCTCTGCACTATATTTCTGCTATACAAACTGTTTTCAGATTTTGAACTAAATTGAATAAAACCATGTCTGCGACTCTTCTTGTATCCTTAAGAGATATCAACATGCAAAGCCATCTTATTTTAAATCCTTAGAATTTTTAATATCATTTTTTTATCCATACAGTTTATCTTATCGTAGCCATGAAAGCGGATATTGCTGGATAATCTAGGATTATGAACGCGATTACTTACAGACAAGAGCAAAAATCAGCAGAGCACATTATCACGAATTAATCCCGAGTCAGAAATATTTGGCAGTCAGGTAATAAGATAGAACTTCTATTTCCCAAGTCTTTTGAAGAAGCTTATTTTTTATGGTAGTTGTCTTGCTTTATCAAAACATTTGTTTGCATCTTTATCTTTTCCTAATTTTTTCAGGGAGACCTTTACCATATCATGCATCTGTATAGTTTGATTTTACCTATATAGATCTATCATAATCTTGCATAGCTTCATTGTACTTTCCTAGTCTATCAAGAGTATAACCTTTATTATACCCTGAACCTATTTGGTTATTCTTTCTCTCCTAATTTTTTAATAGCTAAAGCTTTATGCTCGCGTGCATCAGCATAATTAGGATATATATCTAAAGCTCTATCATAATATGTTATTGCTTCTTGATACCTTTTTAAATTGTAAAGTATGAAACCTTTTGTAGCTAATCGATCAGGACTATCTGGCCCTATCTCTAAAGCTTTTTCAATTATAGGCAAAGCTTCCTTGCATTCTTTTGAAGTTCAGATAGAAATGGTTATATCCATCATTTTAATACATGTTTCCAAGATGCCAACTTATATTATATTAGTTAACTGGACAGATCAAGGAATAAGAAATGTTAAAGATACTATAAAGAGAGCAGAAGCCTTTAAATCTGCTATTGAGAGGTCAGGGGGTAAAATGTTAGATGCGTATTATACAATGGGACAACATGATTATGTAGCAACAGTTGAACTCCCAAACGATGAATCTGCAATGTCTATTCTATTAGCCTTAGGAGCAGGAGGAAATGCCCGTACTACGACGCTTAAAGCATTTTCATTATCTGAAGCGGAAAAAATAGTTTCAAAATTATCTTAATCCTTTTCGATTCTAAGCGGTCTTTTTAATATTGCGTCATAGTGGTCAACTAAACTTTTACTTAATCTGCTCTTATGATGGACCTTTTTTGAATATATTTTCAGATATTGACAAATGCGACTTAGTTTATTGATTGGTATTTTTTTCATATTTGGTTGAGAATAAAACCATGCAAAATCCATATGTAGTAATAGAGGATAGACAATAGATATACTTCTACACGTTATCATATGGGTCCTTATTATTACTGCTATCTTCAGAGTATCTAGGGTAGGACCTTACTTTATCTCTGGGATTCTTTTGTACTATCGCTTTATCAGTTGGGGCTGTACGTGGCATCTCTCGGACCTCACGAATCTGCATAAAAGGGTATTCATTCTTAAGGCTACGTTCTAACGGGTGTAGCTCTTGAATTGGGATTGTCTTGTCTGGTGTTCGACTTATTTCACTATAACCCTGCTTTGTCTGATGTAATTCTCGCGGGGATAAAACGATTGAAAGACTGAGTGGTTGCTATCATCAAATGAACCTCCTGGCGGTACACTAGTCGAGTAGTTAGTAGCACCACGTTCTGTTGTTATTCTAGGTCTAGCAGCAGTACTGCTATTTGCGAATTGTTTAGCCCTTCCCTGTTGTTCTTCCTGTTCTTCCTCTTGTTGTTCTTGGCTCTGCCTCTCTAAAGCTTCAGGCGATAGTTGGCCTGGGAATTGGGCATTCAAGTTATCAGCAGTATGTTGTATCTCTGTATCTTTAATTGACCTTGCACACCCGCTACAAACCCAGCGATATACACCGTTTAGGTCCTCGACATGATTAAAGAATAGTGGATGCTCAGGTGTACTGCACTTACACTTTGGCCTGCTGTTGTTGGCTTCTTCACTTATAGAATGAAAGGGTGTATTGATTCCTTCATATGGTAAAGTCATCTATATTTGTCTCTGTATATAATTATGAAAAAGTAGGAATAAAACGCTTTGTTTTGACAATATGTTGATGGATGATTATGCTTGTTGTTCTTGCTGATGGTGTTGTTGCGGCTGAATCCTATTATTAATTCTGCAGGAAACCTCCAAACTTCTTTCCAATGCATCTTTTCTTAGTTGTTTATTTTAATGTTGTCGTTGCAGATGTTCTTACTACCACCATTCCGCTGTTCTTTTCTCTCTCTTCATCTCTCTACCAGGAACTTACCCTTATTAAATACGTGGGATCGAGTATATTTTGTATATATGATTTTATAAATGTGGATAAACAATCCCAATCTAGTTTCTGAGAAAGATTTATTAGTAAACTTTGAAAACAATTTGGGTAATATTTCACAACATATACACCTATTCCTGTGACCTTTACATTAATTATACATTTAATAATTATCTGTTGAATTTTCTAACTTTATATACGATAATTTCAAATCTGGCTTTTTTCGAAGACTAATGTTAGGCATAAAATCAATCTTTATTTCCATTTGTGAATCTGCTGGTATAGGATAATACTTTTCAAATGTTGTTTGTTCAATAGGTGTTTCAAATTCAATTTGAGCACATTTTGGATTAAATCTGATTTTCAATTCATTTTGTAATTAGTCTTGATAATAATTTATTTACTACTCTTTTTACTACAGTTAAAGTCTTAATATCAAATCATATATATGATAATCACCTGCTTCTTTTTTTGTTATTAACTCGCTAAACAGATATGATAATCATATTCTGTTGCCTATTCTCGGAGATATTTCCTTTAAATGGTGTCAACTTATTTAAATTCGTCAATACAACATATAAACAGGTACGAACAGAAGAACTACATTTGTTTTTTGAAAATAATGTATTTCATTGTCATTTTTACCACAGATATAGTCTTTTGCTATGTATAATATACTTACGGCACTTAAAGCTACTACTAGTTCTTATCAATTTTGTTACCTTTATCATCTATTTCCTTGTGTGGTGGCGGATTCAGTATCTGTCTCTTTTAATACTATCTTTTAGATTTACCATATTTTTCATAATATACCAGTTCATGAAGCGGCAGACGATTCTTTCTTTTACCTGTAATCTTTCTTGCCGGATATCCAAAGCCTATTATGATCGTAGGACTCAGCTCCTTTGGAATTGCAAAGTCACTTAGAAGTCTTTCTTCACTTATTCCTGTAAACAGGCCTGAACCTACCCCATGATTCCATGCAGTCAGCTGCATATTCTGTAATACCCTTCCTGCATCAATCAAATGAAAATTGTACTTTGGATTAGTCAGAACTATTACTGCAAAATTGGCAGCTGCAACCCATCTTCCACTTGTACTATCCTCTGCCATCTTCCTGAGATTGTCTTTATTCTCCACTAGGATAAATCGCCAGTGTTGGGTATTAAGACCAGTGCCTGTTTGTCTAGCTGCTTCAAGGATCTTTAATCTTATTTCAGATGGAACATCCTGTGCATTGAATTCTCTTACTTCGATCTTGGTTGTTATACATTCAAAAGTGTCCATATATCCTCTCTTCTACTACTACTCTAGTTACTTGCCACACATCTTAAAGATTACATTAGATGTTGGGCCTTGCTGGACTATCTTTTGAGCTTATAATGAAAACTGATAATAATTGAATACTATCTAACAGTATAATCTCTGTGACTTAATACTGGAAAGACTGTCCTTCCTCTAGCTCTCTACCTTCAATATGATTAACTTCATTTTGAGATGAGGTAGCAGCATCTTTCGATTTCTGTTTCTTTCTATATACTTTGTAGCCTTCATTTCCATATGTTGAAGGTGATTCTACATTGTCTTCTGAAGCATTTGTATTACTCATGTTGCAGCCTATATCTTTACGGCTATAAAACTATATATTACAAACTATATTTTAGCACAAATTAAAGAATTAAGTGGCAGTAGTTCCTTGCATGTATGAAGGTTTTATTGTTGTTTTATTGTTATTTAGATTTGTTCTTTCCATAGAAAAAGATATGGATGATTTGCTCCAGACTTTTCAAAAAATATTATTTTCTTGTTGCCCTATTTCAAATTGGAATTAGGCCAGTATTATCATCAAAAGCTATTGATGGAAAACTAAGTATCTCATCCTTGCTAAACGTATCCCTTAGCTTATGTATACGATCGATAGCCAGCCTATTAGAAAAGTCTTCTGGCATAAAGTAAATCCTTTTCAAAAGTCCGAGAATTTCATATAATCTTGGAATGCTTCTTTGTAGTGTATCATATGATTCTATTATTGGGTCTTGAGCAATATCATTACGATAAATAGCACCTTCTGCTTCGTCTCTAATTTTTAGAGGCACTTTACCATAATCAATATAGATTTCTTTGATATATTGAAATCTAATAACATCCTCTCCTTCTCCTCCTCTTCCTTTTCTGCCTATCTCTATGATAGAAGTAGCACGTATTCTTTTGCCATCTATAGAATCATCAAATATGGGATCATCATATAAATTAATTTGCATCTCTTGTAAAAGCTTTAACAGTAGTTCTTGATTTGACTTATCTATATTATTATTAGAGATATGCCTTAGGCATTCATCTATTTCTTCTTGTGTAATTAAATCCTTTTTCTTAATCATTGACATCTTTGCTACGGCTATTATTACTATTATTACTATTATTATTCATAATGCATTTGTTTGATATTGTTCTTATCTTTTTATGGAAATATTTCGTTTTGTAGTATATAATTATCATGATGCATTTATGATGACGAGAATCAAATATTAGATGCTACATGTTCTAAAGTACAAAAGATTCATTTTCGCTTTCTAAAAGGCCACAAAAATATACATAAGCTTTCAAAGTTGGCGTTTTCTAATCATTTTGATGTGGATGTTGATGTTCTTGTTCGTGAATATGTGGATGCGCATGCTTTTGATCTCCATGCGAATGTGTGTGATATATTCTTCTCATAAAAGCATAAAGTGATGAAATCCCAAAGGCTGCTGCTCCATATAAAACTATTGTAGCACCAGATGCAGAATCAAAATAGAAACTAGCATACATTCCTAAGAAGGAAGTAGTGATGCCTATAGCTGTAGATATCATAACCATTTTTAGAAAGTTGTTTGTAAGTATTCTTGCTGATATTGCAGGCGCTACTATAGCAGCCGCAAGCAGAGTGACTCCAATAGCATTCATAGAAGCAATCACTACTGTTGCAAGAACTAATGAAAAGATCAACTCTATGAGATCACCTTTAACCCCGTATACTTTGGATGTTTCCTTGTCAAATAGTATGAAAATCAGTTTCTTGTGATAAAAGAAAACAAAGAGAATTGTTAGAATGGAAACAAGGGAAATAACAAGGAGATCTTGATCCGTTATTCCAAGTATGTTACCAAAAAGAAGAGATTCAAAATCTCTAGTAAAACTTCTTGTAGTGCTAATTAACAAAATCCCAATTGCAAAACCTGCAGTAGTGACAACTCCTATAGCCGCATCTGCTTTAATTTTGTTTCTTCTATTTATTTCATTGATAATAGCAGCAGAGATAAAACCCCAAAGTGCGGCACCAATATACACATTAAAACTAAGGATGTAACTTGCTACTGCTCCTCCAAAAACAGCATGCGACATTCCGTGCCCGATATAACTCATTCCACGTAATACTATATATACGCCAATTAGCCCACACACGCCACCTACCATTATTGCTACAATTATTCCCCGTGTAAAAAATTCGTATTGGAATGGTTGTATGATAGAATCTAACAATTTTCTGTATTATCACCCTTCTTTCGTTGCCGTTGTAGATGTTATTGAGGTATTGTCGATCAATCCATACGTTTTCAAGAGATTAATTTCAGTAAGTGTATCTGCTGGGGAACCTTCAGACACTATATTCTTATTCAAACATACAACCCATGGTAGTCGTCTTGCTAGGCCAGTAATGTCATGGGTTGCGATAATAATCGTCATTCCTCTGGTATTTAGTTCTGTCAATATTCCTAGAATTCTTTCTCGTGTATTATAGTCTACTCCCGATGTGGGCTCATCTAATAAAAGAATATGCGGGTTGCGAATCAGCGCTCTGGCTAGAAATACTCGTTGTTGTTCTCCTCCTGAAAGTTCTCTTATTTGTCTTTTCATGTATAAACTACCATCCAGCCCAAGACTATCAAGTATATGATCTATCTCATCACTTGTGTTTTTTGCAAGCCAAGGTGTTGCTCCTGATTGATCCCAAATCCCCATAGCCACTACTTCTTTGACAGTTACAGGAAAAGTCCAGTCAACACTCTCTATTTGAGGTACATAGCCAATAGAAGGTATGTCGTTATGCCTTCTAAAAGTTGACTGAAATAAAGAATTATGTCGTTGTTCTTTTGATGATGAAGCATGACACATACTATGATTATTAAATTCAATAGAACCATGCCATGGCTTGTATAACCCTACAATTATTTTAAGAAGTGTAGATTTACCTGCTCCACTGGGACCAAGCAATCCAAGCATCCTGCCTTTTGGAACTGTCAGGTTTATTCCATCAAGAACAGATGAATGATAAGAGTATCCATATGTTATATCTTGTAATTTTAAACAAATACCATTGCTTGTCTTCATTTATGATCACTTGATAAGCGGATGTATGTATCAATAGGATCGATATGATTCAAAGCAGTTACATTGCCACCAAGCGGTACAAGCATATTGCGAATATTTTCTAACATCATTCCAATATACGTATGGGCAGGATCACCATCTTCTCCAGGCAGATTATCGTCGCTTAACGTTTCTACAATCTTTACATTTGCTTCCCTCGCTATTTGATCAACTACTTTACTTGGAAAAACTTCAGATGCAAATATTGCTGGAACTCTCTCAGCACGTATTTGGTCTATTAGCCTAGCAACCTCCCTTGGTGTAGGTTCTCCAAAATCAGAAGGCTGGACTGCACCAATTACAGTCATACCATAACGTGGCGCAAAATACGCCCATGAATCATGGTACGTAAGCAATTTTCTATTTTGAGGAGGAACACTGTGTACTGACTGTATTATTCCTTTGTCTAATTTATTCAAAATTAGAAGATATCTTTCTGCATTAGAAGAATAGTAGCCGGCGTTCTGAGGATCCATCTCTATCAATTTATCCCTTGTAAGATTTGCAAATTTCGTAACATATGCTATATTCAACCATAAGTGTGGGTTAGGGTCACCATTTTCTTTTGGAAAACTAAAATCAAAAATCCACTGATTTTTTGTTATAGTATTATCTCCAAGTTTTAGCAATTGTAGTTGAAGATTTTTGCTCTGTGCTTGGTTTACGGCCCTTTCAATATTTGCTTCAAGGTTAAGTCCATCGATAATCACAAGGTTTGCATTTTCTATTTTGATTCTATCTGAAGGCACTAGTTCGTAAGTATGTGAATTAATACCTTCTGGAATAAGTCCTGTTAGTTTTATTCTGTCACCACCTATATTTTTGACTATGTTTGTAATAGGTGAAACAGACGTTACGACATTAAGTTGTGTCGTATTATTGTTAAGACTGTCGCCAGAAGGAATAGTGTTATTTGATATTGAAACAGGAGTAGGAGAACCTACGGCTGCACGAATTTCGTCTATACCCAAACCTATACTAATAATTGAAGCAATCGCAGTAGCACAACTGCTAATTAGTATAATATTCAACTTTTGGGTCAATGAGACAAAATATGATAGCCAGTATTAATAATTTTATAATTAGTATTACTCTTTATTCCTACTTATTGATATATTCGTAATATCCGATGAAATACTATATCTGTTTTTATACTGTATATATAATCCAGTCGACATCGACTAATTTGTTAACGAAGATTTCATTCCGTTAGGATTTTAATTAAACTCATATTTGAGTAATCCAATTAAATTAAAATTATTATGTAAGAGATACGAAATGAACCTTTAGACTCTTGATTCCCCGATTTTCTGATAGATATTTTGTAAGTTCTTTGATTTTTTTTATTTGTCCTTTTACCATTATAGTTTCTAAGCAATTATCACCTTCCAAATGCAAATGTGTAGAGGCACTAATTACATTTTTGTATTTATGCTGAATTTGAGTTGACTTTGTGTCTTGATTATAAACATGGTTGTTGTATAGCATTATTATTGCACCAGCACCATCCTCCTTTTCACCAACTTTCCAATCGTAATTATCTATAAAAGAATGAATTGCTATTTGAATCGCCTTGGATCTATCTGTATAGCCTGCCTTAATCATACTCTTATCAAATTTAGATAATAATTCAGCCGATAAGGACATACTTATTCGCTTTACAGGAACATTCCTTTTGGGATGGTAATTTGCATGACTCATAGCAATTCACAATATGAAAGTTGGCTAAGAGTTTTTATCTTTTGGTAAGTTTAATACTATATAGAAGTTGTCAACCTTTATGAAAGTGTTCTTGGAAAAATAGCCTAAAAATAGTTCTTATCAGTCGAAACAATTGATCTATATCATTTTGTCTTAAATCCTCATATCGTATGAAAATCTTACATGTTTTCCTCAATTCTCAATATCAAAATTTTTATCTCATTATAGTCATTTTTATCTCACAGAAAAGAAGAAGAAACAACAACTATAACTGATATCTACATGATGGATATAAGAGAAAAAGAGAGTAGCTGAAGCAGTTACTGAAGATTTTAATAACAATGTAAAAAAGTAAAAAGAAATTTTTATGTTCTATGGAACAATTAGTCTATCGTATTTTGCTATAACACCAAATTTTAGTGTTGTAGATCTATCATTTGAAAGGTCCTCCTATTATTGGAATATTACTAAGCGGATTTCCTGTCTTGTTTTCACTTGATGTTTGATTAGCTGTACTAGTTGCATTAGCACCTCCACCAGCAGTTGTAGCGTTTTGACCAGCAGTTGTAGCGTTTTGACCAGCAGTTGTAGCGTTTTGACCAGCAGTTGTAGCG
>DASQYF010000153.1:0-2094 GCA_035639375.1 Nitrososphaeraceae archaeon | reverse complement strand
ACAGATAGTGAATCTGGTGAAATCATTTGTAGAAATTGCGGCATGGTGATGTTAGATAATGTACAAGAGAGCCGTCCTGAGTGGCGTAGCTTTACTACTGATGAAGTAAACAATAGCAGAAGTAGAACAGGAATGCCTACCTCTCTAGCTAGACATGATAAAGGACTTGCAACAATAATTGGAAGAGCAAATAAGGATGCTAGCGGACAAGTTTTAGATGCAGCTATGCGTACTACCATGGAAAGATTAAGGACCTGGGATTTTAGGACACAAGCTCACACTTCCACTGATAGAAATCTTAGACAAGCCTTTAGTGAACTTGGCAGACTAAAGGATAAACTTGGATTACCGGATTCGGTGATAGAAAAGACGGCTTATATCTATAGAAAAGTTCAGGAAAGAGGATTGGTACGAGGACGGACAATATCTTCCGTATTAGCTGCGGCTGCATACATAGCATGTAGAGAAATGGGAATGTCAAGAACCTTAGACGATATTGCTGACCTTAACAATATAAAACACAAAGAACTTGCAAGAACCTTTAGACTGCTAGTATTAGAACTTGATCTCAAAGTTCCCATGATTGACCCAATGAAGTGTGTTGTTAAAGTTGCAAACAAGGCAAAATTAAGCGAGAAGACGAAACGTCAAGCAATGAATATTATGCATGATATTATCAAAAGTGGTGCATCTGCTGGAAAAGATCCTATGGGACTTGCAGGCTCAGTCATTTATATGTCTTCATTAAATACGGGTGAAACTGTAACTCAAATGGATATTGCAGATGCGGCAGGCGTGACAGAAGTAACAATAAGAAACAGGTACAAGGATATAAAGAAGACAAAATGATTGATATTGGTAGGCTTAATCAGCAAATACTTTCTATTTAATTTAGGTTGATTTATCTATAAACAATGATTGCTAGAAAATTATATAGACAAATGGCGAAATCTACTACAATATTCGTGTCTGTTTAGAGACAATAAGGGTATATAATTTTACATATGAAACGATGAATATAATGATGGAGACGTTTCTGAGTTACACATTCTTTATGAACGAGTCAGATGAAAAATCATTTACTGACGTGCCAGAAAAGTAATAGTAAAGCCAGAGAAAGGAAGCCTATCAATACAATTACAAGATGTCAAGATTAATTAGGTGGACGTGAATACGAGTCTACTACAATGACACGCACACGGACTTTTCTGACAATGATGGAAGGTGACTTCTCGACTCTGATCAAGCAATAATACCAGTCGAATGATAGTATCCATCGATATTATTATCATTATTTTTTCTACGCTATAACTCATAATAAGTCATAATTTCATACTGACCATGAAACACATTTTGTATTATGTTTTTACCTTAAATAATTGTGCTATTAGAATAATGCTCCTATTCACAGATTCAATCCATCATTAGATATAAAATAATTACATCATAATTGCATAGTTTTTATGAAGCTTTAAAGAAATTAGGTAAACAGATTTTATGATTATCGGAATAGCTTATTGAAGCAATTAAATACTGTCTTTATGAGCCCTTGCCAAGAGTTTTGCTACTCTGATAGGCTCTGGTATCGATCCTTGTAGCGTAAAAGCATTAAGTGTGTTCAATGCTCCTTTTAGCGACAAACCCCAGTATCGGATATAGAGCAATTTGTCAGTTTTTAATCTCACTTTGTCTCTGTTACCTAGTTTACGATACTGCTCAAGTTTCATCTCTGATTTTTGCAAGAAATGATGTCTTATATGCTCTTCAAGACCTACTGAATCTTCGAATGTAATTGCAATCACTGGAAGCCCTGTTATAGTATTTAGTTGTTTGCCGTCAATGATATTATACATACTGATAATGAGTCCATCTAACAATATACAATTAATATCATCTCTTTCCAAGGATCTTAACATACAGTGAATGTTTTTCGTTGAATCGTCGCCTTTCAATGTAGCAGTGCCAAAGACTATTCCGTCAATTATCAGATCACGCCGCATTACAACTCCTCCAAGAGTTGATGTCAAATTAAATTTGTTGAAGCTTTCAGCGATTCCAAAGATTCGAATTCCTCTCTTTTCAGGATGAAAATGC
>DASQYF010000152.1:0-3885 GCA_035639375.1 Nitrososphaeraceae archaeon | reverse complement strand
ATAAGAATAACTGGATTATGGTTAATCATGATATATACGGAACGAGAAATAGCAATCAGACAATAATTGGAAAGCATAATTTAGACAAACTCCAAGTCAAATGGAGACTGGTTAACAATGTTGAGATACAAGATCCACCCATAATTATAGGTAACAGAGGTTATGTGCAAGATTATCTTGGTAATGTTTTAGCTTTTGATACTTCGACTGGCCATATAATATGGAAGATTAAGGCAGGAATTGGGCCAACAATGGGCCTGACTTTTGATAATGCGGTATTATTTGCAAGTACTGCATCTAAGGCCACCATCATAGCAATTAATGCTACAGATGGTAAGACAATATGGGAATCACAAGTCCTTGGTAATCCTAAATTGGGGTATAAAATTGATCCATTTCCCATTGTCTGGAAAGATTATGTAATAGCAGGTTCAGGCGGAGGTTCTGAGACGGTAAGAGGAAATGCCACAGCTCTCAATCGTACTAATGGCAAAATAATATGGAACTTTGAGACTACTACAGGAGAATGGGTTAAACCAGGAAAGACTCCACCTAATGGAGGGGCAACAGCTTGGTCCGGTGGTTCGTTAGATCCAGAGACAGGAATTGTATATATACCGTTAGGAAGCGCAGCTCCATACTATAATGCAACTACAAGACAAACACCCAACCTTTACTCAAATCACATGGTAGCATTAAATATCACTAATGGAAAAATTGTGTGGTCTACTCCATTTGTAGCGCATGGTACCGTGTTAGATGTGAAAGTCCCAGATACTCATGATTGGGATACCTCCTGGGGAAGTAGCATTACTAAAGTTATATTGAATAATGGTACACAAAAGAAAGTTATTGTAGGCCATGACAAGATGGGAAATGTCATAGCAATGGACGCCACTACAGGAAAGGAGATATGGTGGAAAACTCTAGGACAACAATATCGTACCGATGTAATTCCATTGCCTAATGGGAGTGGGATAATATGGTCTTATGGTGTATTCAGTTATCATGCAGTAGATAATAACACTCTTTACATTACAGCAACAAACAGAAGTTTAGACTATTTTACAGATGGAATAAGTGGTCATGTAGTAGGAGCTCCTAATACTTTTGGATTAGGATCATTTAATGGAACTATAATGGCATTAGATTTGATGACAGGAAAAATTAAATGGCAGTACCAGACAGAATTTCCACCACGAATCTCTCCATTAGTTACTGACGGCATTGTATTCGCCGGTTACATCCCATATATTGGAAAAACAAAATCTGGAGTAATCTTGGCATTGGATAAGCAAACAGGAAAGAAACTATGGGAGTTTGATGTAAATGCTCCAATAGGACAGGTCGGGCCATCTATAGGAGATGGAATGCTTTTTGTACCAACTGGTAAAGGTAAAATGAAAAATACTATTCAAGGTCTGCCGAAAGGAGAAAAAATAGGAGGATCTATAGTTGCATTTGGTTTGCCATAAAACAATACTTTGAAAAAAACACAAATATATGAAGATGCAAAAGAGGTGCAATTTCTGCATACTAGTCTACTGGCAAAAACAGATGGCTTTTATCTTTTTGTCAGCAATGTTAGAGTTGAATACATATACAACCAGACCACTAAAAACAATATATATTTCTAGTAAAAGACAAGGATATAGATTTCATCATATGATCAATATATCTCAAAGAAGAAATAACCCACGATAAATTAATGAATTTATTAATATTTATTAATAATATAAAAAATCATCTATTGGGCTCTTAGTAGGTAATTATGTCTTTGATATTGTAAAGTATCTATCGCGTTATTTTTATCATTTACATTAGAAGAAGAGCTTGGTTGTTTTATTTCATCTGCATAAAAAGTTCCTTTCAGAGTTTTACCATTAATATCAATATTTAAAAATCCATCTCTCCAGAAGATCTTTATTCTGCTATATGACTCCATAATCACAAGATAGATAGATGATAAAGAATAAGTCTTTGTCTTTGAATATATATTTATATTCAAGAAGATACCATTATTTCTCGCTGAAAAATATAAAAGCTCACATCATTATAGTTTTTCAACTATTTTTAGCTTCAATTTTAATTTTAACATCAAGCTATCTACCAATAATAAATCTAGCTCAAGCTTCTAGCTCTTCTGATTCTTCTTCTACTACTACTAGTTCTACAGATGATATCCCTACTACAATTCATAATACTAAGTCTAAACCTCTACCGGGAGGACCTACACTTAATGATGCTAATCTAAACTTAGAACAGATCTTTACTGGACTTGACCATCCTACCAGTATGGCATTTGCGGGTCCAAATGACATTTTAGTGACAGAAAAAAATACAGGTATGGTAAAGAGAATTATAAATGGTCAATTAAATCCAAAAGCACTTCTTGATGTGAGCGTTGCTAATGTAGCTGAGAGAGGAATGCTAGGAATTGCTATACTAAACAATAATAATAGTAATGGAAATGCAGCCACTAATACTATAAGCCCTACCTATGTTTTCTTATACTATACTGAATCTAGCAGCGCAACAGACGGTGATGATGTTGATTCAGAAGAAAGTGTATTAGGCAATCGTCTTTACAGATATGAATTAGTAGACAATCAGTTAGTAAATCCAAAATTACTTTTGGATCTTCCAGCTGACCCGCCACCAGGTAGAGAAAATGCTGAAAAAGCGCATAATGCGGGTAAGGTATTGATTGGCCCTACTGATAATTATGTATATGTTGGTGTTGGTGATGTTATAGGTCATAGAGGTCAAGCTCAGAATGTTCTTGATGGAGCACCACTTGATGGAACTAGTGGTATACTTAGAGTGACACAGGATGGTCAAGTACAACTAAATCCTCCACTAGGATCCACACAGCCAATGAGTCCTTACTATTATGCCTATGGTATACGTAATACTTTTGGAATGGACTTTGATCCTATAACTGGAAAATTATGGGATACAGAGAACGGCCATGAATTTGCAGATGAAATTAACCTAGTTGAACCGGGATTTAATAGTGGATATTCAAAGATTGAAGGTTTTGTAAAAGATGCAGTTACAGAAGTTTCAGAGGATGATTCAGAGAAAGATTCAGAGAAAGATTCTTCAGCAGAGACAACAGCAACAACAATAAATCCTGCTACTGATTTAGTTAATTTTGGTGCAAATAGCCAATATAGCGATCCAGAGTTTGTTTGGACTGCAACACTTGGTGTAACTGCACTTAAATTTCTCAACTCCGATAAATTAGGAAAACAATACCAAAATACTATGTTTATAGGTGATACTAATCTTGGCTGGCTGTATAATTTTAAATTAAATCCTGAAAGAACAGGATTATTGTTTGCTGATGGTAGTCCAGTTGAAGATAAAATTGCAGATACTCCAGATGAAATGCAGGAAACAATATTTGGAAAAGGATTTGGTGTAATTACTGATATACAAGTTAGCCCGTATGATGGTAGTTTATATGTTCTTACTTATGGTGGATCAATCTATAAAATATATTCTTCTCTATAGAAGAGGCACCAACAGAGCTGCTATAGCTTTTGTCTAATAAATATTATTACAACAGATACTTTCCTTTTACGACCAATACTACTAATGCTACAATAGCATATAATTCCTATCAAATTACCAAACTTCACATTATTAAATGCCATGAAACTGTAAACCAACATACAAACTAAGTGAAGCTGCATGTACAGAAAAATATAATGCAATTCAGCCTGATGGAGACACCCATTTATTTCGATATATGTATGCTCGAAAAAATTCAGATCGACTATAGGTATCTTTACTTAACATATTCGAAGTTGGCTGATCCTAGAGATTTCTTAATAAAATCACAAGAACATTCTTGGAAAATGTTTAGATGAAATGCAA
>DASQYF010000151.1:0-8228 GCA_035639375.1 Nitrososphaeraceae archaeon | reverse complement strand
CATATTTTAATTATTACTCTTATATAATATTGTTAACAAATCATAAACTATGCTAACTAAAGGTTTTACGTTCTCCTAAGTAGTATCATTATGAATAAAACTACCATAAGTTTAGTTAATCCACACAAAAAGATGCTCATTCAATTAGAGGGAAAGAAAAATTGAATCCTCTTCCTAATGACAGGATTCCAGAACCAAAAAACAAACGTCACATTGTAGATGATATCTCTCTACCAAATACTCCTGTAGCAACTCATCTAAACAATAATGAAGAAATAGATTATCAAGCAATGGGACAGCCTGCTGGAATAGCAAGTTTCACAAAAGGATTAAAACATAACAATAAAGGAGAAGTAACTATTCCAGCAGATTTTAACAATAGCTTCTTAAACGCTATACAAAATAGTCTAAGTGATGTTCCAAACTATGGAATGAGTTTATCATTTTTTGAAAGTATACCAGTAGGTATAACTGATCCTACCAAAAAAAGAAGGCGATGGGTAAATCCTGTTTGTGGATTATCATATGATTCAGAAGGATTAGATTGTTTTAACCGTACAATACTTCCAGCTCCAATAATCAATTCTTTAAATGGTTCAGCTGAAATGGCAGAGCTATATTGGATGGCTTTATTAAGAGATCTCAATTTTACAGACTATGATGAAGAAGATATAGCTCAAGAAGCAGTAGATGATCTTAAAGACCATTTTGGTTCATATAATTTTATAACTAGTTGGACAAGAGACCCGTCTACCATCCCACTTAGTGTAAAAACACTCTTTCGTGGTACTAATGTAGGAGATAATGTAGGTCCCTATATATCACAATTTATGCTAAGAGGAAATAAAGATGAGGCCATTAGAAGGAACGAAAATGAAGGTTACGTTAAATACGGTACAACAAGTATCGACCAACGACACGTAGTAGCAAAAAAAGGATTAGATTTTATGACAGATAATAATACTTGGGTAGAAATACAAGATGGTTTAGATACCAATGTAGATAGATTAGAAGATGATGATAACAAATATTTTGATAACACAAGACGATTTATAAGAAATTTAAGAGATCTTGCAACATTTGTTCATTTCGACGTGTTGTATCAAGCATATATGACTGCATGTCTTTATATGATTAGTGCTGGTTTTAGGGTCAGTAATCTTAACCCTTATAGCAAGCCGGACATAGAAAAACAAGAAGGTTTTGGCAATTTTGGTGGACCTCATCTTGTTTCATTAATACCTGAAGTCTCTACAAGAGCATTAAAGGCACAATGGCTAGAAAAATGGTTTGTTCATAGACGTTTAAGACCAGAAGCCTTTGGAGGACTAATACATCATCATAAAAAGGGTAATGCCATTTATCCTATTCATCATTCAATTCTTAATTCTCCAGTTTTGGAAAAAATCTTTGATATCAATAAAGAAACAAATAAAAAATTAAAAAGTAGTAATCCAGACAAAGGTAAAGGTACATACTTCCTACCTCAAGCATTTCCAGAAGGTTCTCCAATGCATCCTTCTTATGGTGCAGGACATGCTACAGTTGCAGGACATGCTACAGTTGCAGGAGCATGTGTTACCGTGTTAAAAGCATGGTTTGAAGATGGACCTATGCCAGGCAGGATACTAGAAGCAAATCATGATGGTACAGGATTAAAAGAATACAAAGGAAATGATAAAGGTCAAATAATGATTCATGGAGAACTAAATAAATTAGCAGCAAACGTTGCAATTGGAAGAAATGCTGCTGGAGTACATTATAGAAGTGACTATACATCTTCATTGATGCTTGGAGAAGAAGTTGCTATCAGTATTTTAAAAGAACTTAAAACCTATTTACCAGAACCACAAAAAGATCCAACACAACCAATATTCAGATTTAAAAGGTTCTTTACCAATACAGTTGAATCGATTTAATTATTTTAATTATTTTCTTTATTTATTTTTTGTGAATCTATTTATGAGAATAAAAGACAAAATCAAAAAGGAAGATTTGACTCTTTATGAACCAATTTTCACATCAAATATACAAAAAAATAAATGTTCCATTTGTCAACAATTTGCCAATATTCATTGTATTAATTGTGTCGACGTATGGTTATGTGTTGAAAAAACTCTAGTATGTGGCAATATGAATTCGTATAGTATTATGTATCTGGTCTTACAAATGTTAATAACTTTTGGGCATAGAAATAGAGTTAAAACATAGATTCGTTATTGTACAAATGGCAAATAACAAAAGGGAGTTGAGAAAATTAAGACTGCAGGTGCAAATGTCCGTAGATGGTTGCATTGCTGGGCCAAACGGTGAAATGGACTGGATGGTCGGACTCTTGGATGATGAACTGTTAAAATATGTAAGCAAAATAACTGAGTCTGTTGACACCATTCTCCTGGGACGGAAAATGACTGATGTCTTCATCTCTTTCTGGTTAGATATGATGAACAAACCTGATGACCCCTGGAATGCGTTCGCTAAAAGGATGATAGAAATCGCAAAAGTTGTGTTCACTAAAACACTGAACAAATCTAAGTGGATAAATACAGATATTGCAACAGGCGATCTCATCGAAGAAGTTAGCAAGATAAAGAGCCAAAACGGCAGGGACATCGTCGTTTATGGTGGCTCCTCATTCGATTCTTCCTTGATTAAAGAAAAACTAATTGATGAATTTTATTTGTTTATTAATCCTGTTGCGATTGGAAACGGTATGACCATATTTAAGGACCTGAACGAGATTCAAAAATACTATCTGATTGAATCAAAAGTGTTTGAAAGCGGTATAGTATTGCTCCGTTATGAGCCAAAGAGATCTTGACAACAATAATGCGCTAGTGCCATGGAAAGCCAAGCAAGATTTTATGCAGTACTACTCCCAGACAGAAAGTTATATGCATTTTCACGCTTATATCCCGCCCTTCATAAGTCTCGCTACCTCTTCCTTATATGGAAAGAGATTCCTTCGAGGATGCTAAATTATCAATAAAATCTTTTATGTAAGATAATTGACTCTTTTACTGATATAAAGGATAATATTTAATTGAAATTAGTAGTATAAATCGAAAACCTTAAACTTAACCTATTCATATTATTCAGAATCCTTTTAGTGAATTAATATCATTACGGAAACCTCCGGAGTAACAAATATCTGTTATTGGTAGGAATTAAGCATATCATACAAATAGATGCTTTCAGTATTTAACTTCTCCAAATTTATGGGTAGGCAACCATTTCTCTTTATAGAATTAATATTGTATATGATCGCATGATTGGGGTTAAACTCTAATCACCGAAGAATGGTGTCTCTCAAGCCATTTTCTCATAATGTTGGACGCCTCATCAGCAGAATATTTTCTAACGTTAATAAGATATGTAGTCTGGGTGTTTGACTATAGGCTAGCTTACATTCTGTATCCATTACCACATGAAGCAAAATATATAGATAATCAAAAAAACATTGATTACTATGATGCGAATTTCAACGGGAATGGCAAAAGCAATTAATGATCAAATTTCCTATGAGGCATCATCTGCAAATGCATACATTGCAATCGGATCGTGGTGTGAGAGAATCGGATATGATGGAAGTTCCGTCTTTTTCTTTGAACAAGCTGCAGAAGAAAATGGACATATGCTAAAGCTTATCCATTATCTTAATGGTGTTGGAGCAGAGGCGATAATTCCAGCAATTGAAAAACCGCCAAGTAGTTTCGAATCTCTGGAATCTACTTTCCAATTTGGCCTAAAGAGCGAGCAAACTGTAACCAAGGCTATTTATGATCTAGTTGATATGGCTGAAAAAGAAAAAGATCGCTCTACATACTCATTCTTGCAGTGGTTTGTAAGTGAACAAATAGAAGAGGAAACATTATTTCACACAATTCTCCAAAAGTTTGATTTACTTGGAAAAGACAAGCTGGCAGTATATCAAATTGACCAATCTCTGGCCTCAGTGAGATCTCAAGTTATGAGCAAGCAGACAAGTCTAAAACAACCTTCTACTAAACAGTAAGAATTCTTATCCTTGATATTTTTGCAGACGCCAGAGAAATTTGATAAACTCATTACCACATTGAGAACTGCTGTAGATAATGATGGTACATTAGATAAGGAAGCGACATCATATAATGACATATTTGATGCGTTTAGATTGGCACTCAAGTTTTATCATTTTGAAGAAAGTAGATAGACTAAGCTAGGTATGTTACCAGCTTATATACCACAAAACGAATATGCCTGTAAATGATAAAAAGCCATCTTACGTATTATTAATAATCACATTCTGCTGACGTACCTATTCCTAATGCGTGTAATTAGTACATTTAGGTAAATTTCTGCTCACTTAATATGCTAATCCATATCAACTAAGTTAGGAATTACTACTGTATTTAAATAATTATTTATCTAATGCACATTATATGCAAGTAGGAATTGATAGCTTCGCAGCATGGGATGACACTGGCATTTCAGTCAGCCCATCTGAGCGTTTGCAGAAATTAGTAGAGCAAATTGAATATGCTGATCAAATTGGATTGGATGTATTTGGAGTTGGCGAACATCACCGTAGGGAATTCTTGGATTCAGCTCCTGCTATCATCCTGGCTGCTGCAGCTGCTCGAACTAAACACATAAGTCTTACCAGTGCTGTAACAGTACTGAGTGCTGCTGACCCTGTACGGGTGTTCCAAGAATTCGCAACCTTGGATCTTCTATCGCAAGGTCGGGCTGAGATGGTTGTAGGCCGCGGCTCGTTCGTCGAAGCGTTTCCTCTCTTTGGATTACGTCTAGAAGACTATGACTCGCTTTTCGAAGAGAAGCTCGATTTGCTGCTGAAGATTCGTGATAATGAGCATGTATATTGGTCTGGCAAATACCGTCCTTCTTTGAATGGTCAGCGAGTCTATCCAAGACCTTTGCAGAATCCTTTGCCAATATGGATAGGCGTTGGTGGAACTCCAGAATCATTTGTACGTGCTGGTTTGCTTGGACTGCCATTAATGGTTGCAATCATAGGCGGCGAAACGCACAGATTCAGACCACTCATTGATCTTTACAGGGAGGCTGGGAGGCAAGCAGGCTATTCAACTGATCAATTAAAAGTAGGCGTACATTCACTGGGTTATGTTGCAGAGAGTACACAAGAGGCAGTAGATGACTTCTTTCCAGGATATGCACGTACCATGACTGAGATTGGTAAGGAGCGCGGGTGGTCTAAGATGACACGTGCAAGCTTTGATGCGCAGCGAGGTTCTCAAGGCGCATTGCTTGTAGGCGATCCGGATGAAGTAGTCGACAAGATCGTTAGGCATACCAAAGCGCTAGGCGGCATATCTAGAATTACATTTATGATGAACCCAGCCTCATTACCTCATGAGAAGCTCATGCGAGCTACCAAATTAATAGGTACACGTATCGCGCCAGCACTTCGTGAAGTGGGTGAAAACGAGATAAAGTTATTGTAATGCAATACTATAAGGACATATATGGCGATTTATTTCAATTTGATTATGGCACTTTAGAATCCATCCATTCCATTAACTTGCCTGAGCTTCTTTTTTCCGTTCTGATACCTTGGAAATCAATTCATTTATCAACTTTTGCTGCTGCAATATCAATACTATAAACAATGATTCAGCCGAGAAATATTCATCTTTAGAATTAGCAGCTCTGACTAAGTCTTCATTTTCCTTGCATTCATATAGTATCTTGTTAATCAGGTGTCTATTTTCTTCCCTTAAAGCATACTCATAGTTGCTCCATGAATCAATTTCCTTGGTTAGGATGTTGTTTTTACCACTACCACCATCACATTCTCCTACTACTTCTTGCTTGTCTTCGGATGGACATATTGTATTGCATCACTACTGCTGCTAGGATTCCAACCATTAGTAAAGTTGAGTTTTTCATATTAATCTTCTTATGCGAATACTTGTGTGAATACTACATTTATTTTTAAACAATTTATTCTGAATTTATGTAATAGATACACATACTAGAAATATCGTTTGATTGGTTTAATAAGATAGCGGCAATAATACTAATTCCATTGTCAATATGCATTATCATTCAATGTCATATGGAATAGCTGCATCAAACCAAAATTGTTCCTTATAACATTATTATCATAAAATCAGCAAATATCAAGAATTATAATATATCCAGAATATCTAATCCTAGACTGAAATTGGTACATAAATGGAAATTGGCAGAACATAACAGCTAAGATAATACCAATTTCTGATTATGATGATTATTTTAAATATCATATATTATTCTTGCAAAATTGCCATAATGTGACCGTTAACAAATTCTTTCTCTTTATTAAATCGTTCTTGTGAATTGACTATTGTGTATCCTAATTCCTCTTCCTCCAATAGTTTAACTATATAATTATAATTTTCAAGAGAATGGTACTCAATTATCATATTCTTTATCTTCTTCTGGGTTAATGTTTTGATTGCACCTTTTAAAGCTAAAACTTCTGCACCTTCTACATCTATCTTGAGTAATGAGATTTCATTTATGTTTATAGTTTCAACTAAATTATCTATTGTTATTGTTCTTATTACTCTCTTATTCAATTCATCCTGGTTGCTTAATATTGTTGAACTGAGATTTGTAAGAAATTCCTTAAGCATTGTAGACATACTATGCTTCTCATAAAATTCTGTTGTTATATCGTCTTTATCTGATATAGCCTTATTTATCAAAAGAACATTTGATCCAGAAAAAACAAGATTATTTAGTTTGCAGTTTGATCTAAGCATTTCAAATATAGTTGGGGATGCTTCTATGGCTATAATCTTAGCCTTTGGATAGATGTGTGATAATAATATCGTATAAATTCCTATATTTGCACCTATGTCCATAACTATGGCATTATTATTATTATTATTCAAGTTTAACTGAGTCATAAATTCTCTTTCTTTTTCTTCCCAATCAGGTTTGACAAGAATGATATAATCAAGAATCATAGGTAAGGAGAGTATGGCGCCATCTATCTTTACTAGAACAGATTTTACAGGTATCCAATTTAACAGATAAGTTCTTTTAAAGTATGTATCTATGAGTTTGTTCTTACCAAATATACCAATAATGAAAATTATTATAATGATTGCATTAGATATATACAAAAATAAGACAATCTTATCCTTGTAAGTATATCCATATTTACTTCCTTTAATCCAGCTTATTGATTCAGATAATATCGATCTCATCATTATTTTTTGTGAATAGTTGTTTCTGCTTTATTACTATATATAATATCATCCTTATACTAGTCTGGGTGGTAAAATAGAGTCAAATCTGTTCCGCATCCCACCTAACCCGTTACGATATCAGTCCTTTTTAGTGGGTCCTGTAAATATAACATTTACACTATGACCATTTACCAGTGCTAAATTGCTGCCACATTTGCATAATCTTTCCTTTGGAAATACGAAATAGATCAAAACCTATAGTGCTTACTGGTTTATCGCTAGAAGGTATGCCAAAAATCTCTTTTTTAGGTGTACCTGTCATTGTCCAGCGAATCATTACTTTATCTCCTTTGGCTATAGTATCATCATGAGTAATTTGAAGATCAGGCATTGTATCTATGGCTGCAGAAGCAATTTTCTTTACGCTGCCTGGTCCCCTCTGTAGTTCAGAAGGAACAGTAGGATTTCGCCAAATAAAATCTGGAGCAAGAATCTCATCTGCTGTTGACAAGTTTCCATTTTGAAAGATATCCATATGGAAACGATGAGCTAAAGCCTCATTTTGTTTTTCTTCTGTTGACAAGGAAAATTTTCTCCAATCTAGAACGAGGAGAAGTAGTATATTAAAAGTCTGATATAATAATACAATAATGTAAAACAAAAGCTTATGAAATTTTACAGCGCTACTCCAGACATTAACAGTTGATCCAAAAATGATTAAATTAATTCAAAATATATTCACTGCAAACGATGGTAAACAAAACAAAGATGATAACATCATCAAATACATGGAATCCAATAAAGATATATTGTTAGATCTAGCTGACAACTACTATGAAAATATTGTAGAAGTATTGACAAATAATGCTATAGCCAGTGCCGCCGCTTCTTCTTCCAATCCTACATTATCATTGCCTTCTTCATCATCAGCATCTCAAACCCATTGAATCAAAATGATACCCATAGAATAGAAGAGTTAGATACACATCATAATAGTAAAGGCGATATTGCTGATTGATATAATAA
>DASQYF010000150.1:0-2191 GCA_035639375.1 Nitrososphaeraceae archaeon | reverse complement strand
AAATAACATTTTCTAAAAGAATTGAGGAGCACTTTACAGTGATAACATTATTTGGTTCTGGAATTATTTAAATATAATACCACCATTACAACTTCATCTTTTATTCAAATTGATGGATTACAATATATGAAACTAAATTATAAAAGAATTTTCTTCAATATAAAATGAAGGTTTATAGATACAATTAATCTTTATTCACTTAAAATTCATACTAATAGCTATTAACAATAGTATGAAGGGATTTTATATATTTTCTATCTACTATCGAAAAATTGTTTTAGTAAAAAAAGGATTTATAACTGATACTACTAATCATAAAGAAAAGAGAATAATTGAAGCCTCTATATTTTTTTTTAGGTGTAATTATCACTATAGTCATAGGAAATTCTATTATTATTTTAGCCGACTCAGATAATAAATTAATCTATTCAAATTGGATATTGATAATAAATTCTCTTATTGCTGCAGGACTTTCTGCAATGATTCTCTTTAAGGACAAAGATAGTAATGAAGGAGATAAAACAAATATTTTTCTAACACTGGGCCTTGTTTTCTGGCTTATAGCAAATATGATCTGGGCGTACTATGAGATAGTACTTGATATTGTCTCACCTGTACCTTCTTTAGCAGATTTATTCTTATTGTCTGCATATGGGTTTCTAATATATAGATTAATAAACGTATACAGGAGTCTTAGTCATAATATAAATAAAAAAATTCTTTTTTTAATAATCTCTGGTACAGGTTTATTTTTGATATACATATTAAACTTGACTTTAGAACTTTCGGAACTATCAAATTTCAGGGGCCTTATGCTCTTTATTGTTACCATAGCATATCCTACGTTAAATTCTGTTCTAACTGTTCTTGCATTGATGATCCTTCTTGGAATAAAGAAAGAAAAACATCACTTTATACCTTGGATCTGTGAATTAGTTGGATTTTTAGCAATAGTTGTTGGAGATAGTTGGTTTGCAATTATTGTTCTGACTGCATTTGTTGAACAAATATGGATGTCTACTTTATTATTGTCTGCACATTATTTGTTAATTGCAGGAGGTCTTATATGGTATCTTAGATATTCTATCAAATGGCAGTCAAAAGATCTCATTTTTAAGGTTCATAGAAAGATAAGAAATAGAACTTCTAAAAAAGTTCTCTTTACTTCCATTACATTAATATCTCTTCTAATATTTTCTGGTTTATATTTTACAAATGTTTTCAGCGGTGATGAAAATAACAATTTATTCATAAAAAAGACTTCTAATGCTCAACTCTCATCAAAGTATAATGAGGATGGTAGAAAGGAATTTGTTGTTGGCGCCATTTTACCATTTACAGGTTCCTTTTCTTCTATTGGTAAACCTATCAAGGTAGCATTAGAAAAAGCTGAATATGATGTAAACAAATATTTTGAAGATATTAATTCTTCATCATCACACTTCACTTTATTAATGGCAGATTCAAAGTCAAGTCCTGAAGGAAGTCTCGTAGCAATAAAAAAATTGCATGAAAATGGTGCAAAAATCATTGTAGGACCTGCATTCGGTGCTACAGTTAACGCTGCCAAAGAATATGCAGATGCTAATAACATCATCCTTATTAGTTACTCCAGTACTTCCCCATTACTTTCTATTGAAGGAGACAATCTTTTTCGATTAGTTCCTGATGATACAAACCAAGGAAAAATAATTGCACAAAGAATGATTAGTGACGGTATAAAAGTTATTGTTCCCATTTGGAGAGGTGGTATATATGGAAATGAACTCTATAAATCTACTAAATCTAATTTTGAAAAACTAGGAGGAGAAGTAGAAGAAGGTATTAATTATAAACCATATACAGGCAAATTTGCCACGAGTTTACATAGGATAAATTTCCTAATGTGGAATCAAGCATTAGAAAAATTAAATGCAATAGTCTCTGATGCAGTAAAAAAATATGGTGCTAATTCTGTAGGTGTATATGTAATATCATTTGACGAGATAACACCTATTTTAATCCAATCCACCCTTTATGAAAATCTAGGGAAAGTAAGATGGTACGGCAGTGATAAAATAGCACAAAATCATCAGATAACAAAGAATGTTGATTCAGCATCATTTGCAATGAAAGTAAATCTTTCTAATCCTTTATATTCAATAGATAGTGAGTCTAAGAAATTTCATGATCTGAAAGAAGTACTAGAAAA
>DASQYF010000149.1:0-3362 GCA_035639375.1 Nitrososphaeraceae archaeon | reverse complement strand
ATATCATAGCCGATTAGACTATCCAAAGTAATTGTTGGCAACATCAAACGTAGTAATAAAGAGGGATATTAAAATTTCTTCGTTTTCATTGCAAGTATGACATAATATACATCAATACGATATTTGATAGATTGTAGTATGAATAATAACTAAATGCTATCTAACTATTTGTTCTTGTCTTGATTTCCAAACATAATACACCTTATTTATGATGCTAATTTTGATATTAAAGAGATATGCATATTATAACAAGTCGCTGTTCTATATATTCAAATAATATAGTTGCCTGAGCATAATATTATAACTAGATCTATTATGACATGAGAGCAGACTCTAGCTTAAATATACCTTAGATTTAATATCAGCAGATTATTGTAAGAATGAATTCACCTGGAGAATCCTTGTTGTATAGAATTAATGAAAGGGTAACACAATGTAAATTGTGTCCCCGTTTATCAACTTATATCGGGCAGATTGGTGAATCCAAAGTAAAAAGGTTTATAAATGAACAATACTGGGCAAAGCCTCTTCCAGGTTTTGGGGATGTAGAAGCGAAGTTGTTAATTATTGGCTTGGCACCCGCTGCACACGGTGGAAATAGAACAGGTAGGATGTTTACAGGCGACAGCTCAGGAGATTGGGTTGCAAAAGCATTATTTCTAACGGGTTTTGCAAATATACCTACAAGCCGGTTTAGAAATGATGGACTCATTTTAAAAGGTGCATATATTGTTGCAGCGGTGAGATGTGCTCCACCTAATAACAGACCAACTGCTTTGGAAATATCTAATTGTTCACAATATCTCCTAGCAGAATTAAACATTTTAGATTCTACAGAAGTTATCCTAGCTCTCGGAAAAATTGCTTTTGATGCATATTGTAAAGCCAGCAATTTAAAAGGGTTAGCTTTTGGCCATGGCAGTCATTACCGTATTAAGGGAGACAAGATCCTGCTTGCTTCTTATCATCCCAGCAGACAGAATACAAACACTCATAAGTTAACATGGCAAATGTGGATTGATATTTTCAAAACTGTCAGATCACTAATATCAGATAGATAGATCGCACTGTTCACTTAACAATACAATTATAATTTGGGAAATAATAATTCCCTTTATGTTCAAAAGAAGCAGCGTCGGCAAGGTATGATTTCTCTTTACAAAGAAAGAAAAAAGATGGAATCAGATTATCTACCGAACTGATATTTGGTTTTTCTTTTCTATATAGATAAAATGTTAATTGGAAGAGAAAAACTCTTAATGAACAGCATCAATACATATAGAGAAAGGTTAGCAAAAAATGTACAGTCTGAAGCTTCATTCAAGTCTACATAAAAGTTTTGGTCTTCCTATTCTATTGTCATAGCATTAGTTGCATACCTAATATTTAACATTAGTGATGTTGATCTTTAAGAATGTTTAAGTTCTATTATTGTAATGCATTTTTGACGATGAAATCATGCTGCACTACATATAACACAATTAAGAGAGAAGCTGCAAAAATAACAGTAATCAGTTTGGGATTTATTGTAATACTGTTAATAATTCATCATGATAATAAGTCTACAGTAGTATTCGCACAAAATCTTGGTAGTAATAACTTGTTTCTGACTAATGAGACATTTACAAAAAACAATAATATGACAGATGCCGCTAACATCAGTTCACTTATCAGTAACGATTTTAATATAGAAGGAACAATAAATGGTCAAATTAGTGCAAAATTAGGAGAATTAGCAATGAACAAGAAGAATCAGGCCACATTAGGCGCTGATGTACCGTTGCAGATGTACATTTTAGATGGAAGATGGAGACTTGATGTATCTAAAGGATACGTCAAATATTTCAAGTCAAATATAACAATGATAACAGCTACGGGTAAAGAGAGCCATGAACATCTGATTGTTTTCAAGCCTCATACTGCAGGGATTGCATTACTAGCTAATAGTAGTGCGACAATGCAGAATACGAATATAACAAATAATAATAGTTCTATATCACGAAATGGATATAATAATATAGTATTCTCAGGTGTAGCCGATATAATAACAAATGGAGTAATGCAGTGGATAGATGTACCAATATCTGTCTCTATATTAAATGATAAGGTAATTACCATTGAATTGGATTCAAATAGAATTGATAATCATTTTTTCGGTGTGCCGATCTATGGTCTAATAAGTTCAGTAGAACCACTTACACCTACCCAGAAAAAAATAGCAGATGATTTATTTTCACCTGAAACACAATAGTAGTTAGTACTTAAATATGCATTCAAACACAATCTAAATATATGGAAACAAAAAAATAATAATACTTAACATATTATATCTAGATGATTATATTTTAATCTCAAGATATAAATTTAGAAATTCTCATCTATTGCTCTTACTTTCTCTTTAGTTTTAAATTAATATAACTTGATTATCTAATTTGATAGATTCTATTTTAGCAAGGTTTTTTTCCACTTGAGTAATTATCCCATTAATTTTCAATGTTATCATCTCTTTATGGAGGACATAGTCCTTAAGTTCAGCATATTCTTGTTGCCGGCTGACATAGATCGGCTCCAATTAATCTAACATTTCCATCCGCTACCTTTTTGAAATATTTACCCAACATATTACTCCTAATCATCTATATTTATTGAGCTTTTGGCAAATAAATCTTGAGAGGAAGTATTATAGCTAAGTATTACGGATTTAGAGATTCCTCATTGCAAGTATCATCCTCCTCACCTTACTTGTATTCATGGAGTAAATTCGGAAGAGAAGCTGAATTTATTGTTGTGCTTTATCTTAAATTAAAAGGATGGAACATACAGCTTTCCAAAGGAAGTAGGGGACCTGCAGACATCATCGCTACTCGGGATTTTAAAAAGTGGCTAATCCAAGTAAAATCTAGTACCTTGATACCTAGGTTGAAAGGCTCAGAGGTAAAACGACTTCGAAAAGTGGCTCAAAGAGATAGGGGCGATGCTGTAATTGCTACTTTGCAGCCAATAGATGCTGCAATGGGAATGTCAATGACAGAAGAACAAAATATTTTGGGGTCATATACAAAAGACACAGCAATATTGCAGTTTGGGAATTATGTCATGTCTTTCTATTCGCTTATAAATTGGAAAAGATTAAGACCCTAAGACAGTGATTTGAATCCATCATGTTGGGTTAAACCGCATTTCTTTGAAAATTATATTAAAATAAGAATTTTCTCTTATTATCATAATACATTGAAAAGTATTTTGTCTTTTCTCACAACAATTATTTAGCATATCGAAAAATACAAATTCAGTTGCAGCTATCTTAAAAACGTACAAAGTTGCCAATGTATATTTTAAAGTGTTCTTTCTCTTATTTCACT
>DASQYF010000148.1:0-3200 GCA_035639375.1 Nitrososphaeraceae archaeon | reverse complement strand
AGGTTCTCCTTCTTTCTGCTGTGCATATGTTGGTGCTGTTGATGGAATTAAAATACTAATGAAAAAGCCTATAGAAAATAATGCAATAGCAGCTTTCGTACTAATAACAATTGCAACTTTTTTCATGGCGTTAAGTTGATGTGTCTGTATTATAAATGATTTTAGACTTTAAATGATATGAGATGAAAACATTTTGACCCGTAAGATATAAAATCTTTTAATTCTTCGTAAGATAAGTTAATCTATTACATTAACTATACATTATAAAAATGGCTTACTTGAGTAGGATTATCTTTCTATAGGGCTGATTTCTGTGACTTAATGTATTTAGATTGTTTGAATATTTTGTTAAACAAAAGTTTCTGTTTTCTTTTCTTAAAGCATATTCAAAACTTCAGGATTCTATTTCTTTGGAAAGCGCGGTTTTTTCTCCTTCTTTCCCTTTCATATGTATTGTTTCTACTTCTTATTATTGATAAGCCTCAGAATGATACTGAGTCTAAAAACTTAACTATACTAAAACTGATTCGGATAAAAAAATAAAGAAAAATTATAATTCCTGCTAATAGAATCAGTCAATCTTCTTTTCTAGTTCTTTTCCTTATTCAAAAATGCAGACATCATTTTTTTTCTATCTTCATGTGAAAAGCATAACGCCCATCCATAAATTTCTAAACGTAATCCTGTATCAATATCTGTATCCATTCCTTTATTGATTAAGATTTTGCTGGTTTTGACAGCACTAACACTATTCTTTTTAATCCCTTTTGCAAATAACAGACATTCTTCCATCAACTTCTTGTTTAGAATTCTAGCTAGTTCATTAACTCTTTTCTTTTCTTGTTCTTTAGAAGAATTTGTTGCTGTTTTCATCGTCTCCTCTGGTAATATAGCATCTTTAGGTTCTAGACTAACTACTTTATTAACAAGACCAATCTGTTCTGCTTCCTCTGCTGTAATCATCTTACCAGTAAAGATTAGTTCCTTTGCTTTTGCAGGTCCAACAATCCTCAATAGTCTCTGAGTACCCCCCCATCCTGGAGGTATACCAATTGTAACTTCTGTCTGGCCTATTTTTGCATTACTTGAAGCTATTCTAATATCGCATGCCAATGCAAGCTCACAACCTCCTCCCAAAGCGTAACCATTAATTGCAGCAATAACAGGCTTCTCTAAGTTCTCCACTTTATTAAGTAAAGTATGAACAAAAGTTGCATATCTTTCTGCTTCAATCGGATTAATATTTACTACGTATCTAATGTCTGCACCTGCACAAAAGGATCTTTCACCTGTACCAGTAATAATCACGACCTTTATGCTATCATCTACACCAACAATATCTATTGCTCTGTATAATTCTGCGATAACGTCCTTGTTAAGAGCATTCAGTACATCAGGCCTATTAATTTTTATAATAGCAATATCGTTGGTTTGCAATTCAATTACTATGTATTTCATCACCACGGACATCAAAAAAGTTAGGTCAGATCTTTTATTTATATATCAATCTATATAGAAAGTTTTTATAGTAAATAATAATCTATTAGGATACTAATTCCTTTTAAAGATCCAGATTATAACAAACTAAAATATCTTTGAATAATGATATTCTAGTATTATCCAGCCACAGTAGCGGAGGATGTAGTTATTGATTCTTGATTACAGAAAGGGTATTTGAATTAGTGTTTGTAGTGAATATCGTTTCATTATTGGGATCATATAATATACCAGTCGGAGTATTATTAATTCCTATTAGAAAAGTGGTATTAACTGTATTTGTTAAACCCTTTATAACTGATATGGTCCCATTGAGGGAATTAGCGACATATACATTTCCATTATTTTGATTATATGCAATACCATAAGGTCCTAAACCTATTGGAATAGTTTCAACTAATGCATTGGATGTACCATTTATTACAGAAACCGTATTCGAACCCATGTTTGTCACATAAATGTAATTGTTCAGTGAGTTGTAAACAATGCTTGAAGGAGCGATAGCATCCATAGATATCTCATCAATTAATGTGTTAGTTGTACCATTTATTACAGAAACCGTATCTGATCCTCTGTTTGTCACATAAATATTATTATTATCTGAATCGTATGCAATTCCTGTTGGGCTAAATAAATTTCCTGCTGCGCCTGAGGTTATATTATCAATTACAATATTAGATGTACCATTTATTACAGAAACCGTATTCGAACCCATGTTTGTCACATAAATTGTGTTGTTAATTGGATTGACTGCAATTCCTGTAGGACTTTTTCCTGGATAATCCCCTAAAGGTATAGAGCCTATTAAGGAATTGCTTGTTCCATTTATTATCGACAAAGTATCTGACAAGGCATTGGCTACATAAAGCAATCCATTAGCAGGATTATAAGCAATAGCCTGTGGATTTTTGCCAACAGGTATGGTTGCTACTATGGTATTAGTTGTACCATTTATTACAGAAACTATTCCTGTTGTATTGAATTGACCATAGTTAGAGACATATAACAAGTCGTTATCTATATTTAAGGCAATTCCATATGGCACTGAGAATCCTTTAATTGTTTCTGTAACCGGTAGTAGGGGTTTATTAGGAACAGGAGATGGAGGCCTTGGTTGGGGAGGCATAATTGCTTGATTTGTTATTACACATGCCTTAGCTTCTCCGGAACTTATGGATCCTTGGCAACTGTCAGAATAGTCTGTTGTATATCCAGATGGTCCTTCTTCGGTGATACTATACTTTCCTGGCTCTAAATTAACAATTACACCGTCACCTGATTTTCCTGGAAAGGATCTTGGCAGTGGATTGTTGCCATGTACTGTGATAGTAAAGGCAGATGGTTTTACAACAGAGCCATAGATATCATTATTGTTATTAATAACATTCTTGATAATTATCAGTTGTGCTGATTCAGGTACAGGTTGAAATGTGTTAGTAATAGTACATTTATTTATAGATCCAGCTTTCACGTTACCATTACAGCCATCAGAATAATCAGCAGTATACCCTGGCGGACCTGTTTCTGTAACTGAATAGCTGCCAGGTTTCAGAGTAATGGTGGTTCCTGAAGAACTTCCAGCAAACGATGATGGTGTTGGGTTGTTGCCATTAATTGTTATAATAAAGTCTGAAGGACTTTTAGTGCCACCTCCGTCATTAATAACTCTCTTAATTACAATTATCTTACCAGTTGCAATTGGA
>DASQYF010000147.1:0-2498 GCA_035639375.1 Nitrososphaeraceae archaeon | reverse complement strand
ACAGGCAGCCATCAGAAAAGGAGAAATGCAATTTAATCCTCGTAATCTAGAGACTGCAGTTAATCGTTTTAGCCGTAGAGTTATGGCTATAGACCCGGGTTTTGGCAGCTCTTCATGTGGATTTTGCATTGCTCAATTAGTCAGTGTAGCCGATTCAAATCCTAATGCTACGGTGAATGATTCTTACAGTGGGAACACTATACAGATCTTATTAGCAGAAGAGTATGCAAAACCAGACTTTAACGCAATGATTTCTGTTGCTACTAACCTTATGCAGCAGTACTTTATACTACAAGATCCAGATTCTAAAGTATACGTGGATGGAAGTGCACCGGCATTCATAAGGGCGCTAAAGATAGCAATAGGTGAGAATCCTAACTACGAAGGAGCTATAGCGAGGGCCAGAGCTTCAGGCTTTTCTAACATAAGCTCGTGGGTAGGCAAGGTTGAGCCGATTGTATTTGGAACGGCCGGAATGCATAAACAGCTTTTGAATACTGCCAAGATCTTGATGGATGCTCACTGCATAGCGATACATCCAGCACAAACAAAACTTATCACTGCGCTTAGAACGGCATACGAAAATGATGGAAGTCTAGACAAGGATCGGACTTCTCATAATGATGTCTTTGATGCATGGCGTATGTGTTTGAAATATTTCGAGATAGGAGGAGGATCAAGAGGAGGAACGTTTACACAGACATGACAGCAATTGGAACAAATGATAGTGATGACGAGGGTACTAACGACAACAGCGATCATTATGATACACCTTGGTTAAAAAAGGAAAAATGTACATTTTGCCAAGAGATCAGAGAGATAAACGAAGTAGAAGTATACTATAACCAAGGGAGGAACAAACGTATAATTTTCCTATGCTGTACTGACATGCTTCGTAAAAACGCTGATCCTTGTTATGATCGCTATATGGATGACCTTGGCATAGCCAGACATCTTATAGTTGCCGGTCATAACGGTACATATGATCGTGCATACAATACGATTTTATCCTTCTTTATATCGTCACCATGTCCCTATTCTACTCTTTGGACTAATAGTGATACAGACATAAAAAAAGAAAATGATCTCTTGGGGAATAGGAAATTTAGCACTCGAAGATGCAGTACGAATAGCCTATAAAATATCACCGATTACAAGGCAGTACCTCGAGGCAGTAGATCTCCACAAGCTACCTAACCACGATCCTACTAACCTTAACAACCCCAGATTACATCCGATTATTTGGTCTATGCTCTATAATGATAAATTGTTAGTAACTGTGGATAAGGACAAGTTGATCTTCAAATGGAGTCAAATAATGATATGATATTGTTGATATGATATTGTATATGGTATGTGAATTAATTAATTGATTTTTTATATATAACGATGTTCTAATAAACATGAGCTAGAGATTTTCGGAAAGAAAAGAAGGGAAGGAAGGAAGTAGATAGAGGCTCTGTTTACTTAAGCCATCATCTCCGTATTACGATAATCAGCAAAAAAATTGAACCAATTTCTGATATGTTGTAGTTTACATTTTTCTTTTCTACAAGGAAAGTAGTCGTCATCAAAGCTTTCGGTTCTATCCTTTTGATGTACTGTATGGTTCTTTCAATCATGCTTTTCTCATAGGAGGAATGCAGATGATGATGATTCATATTCAGCAATTTACAAGCCTGTGGTGGATACCATGTACCTCCATCGGTTAAAACTGGATGTTTTCCATATTTCCTAACCAATTCTTGTTGTAGAAATCGTTCAGCAACAAGCATTGTTCTTTCGAATGAAATACGACGAATACCAAGAATTATTTTATCTATTGGTTCAATTGCAATCCACAGCCATACAAATTCATTACGAACTTTAAGCAAAGTTTCATCTATAATAAATTCAGAAGATACCTTCTTTCTCTTTTGAGATATATATCTTGGCTTATTATATCGTTGAATCCAGTTCCAAATAGAAACATGATTTCTTTTGATAAATGGAGACAGACAAATGTTCTGATGTTTTCCTAAGAGAAAGACCTGAAAAATATAACTTTAATGCATAATAATAGATATACTTTGAAGATGTTCTATTTCTTTTGAACATAAAGGGAATTAGTATATTGAAAGCTGTAGGTTTAACCTTAAGTGAACAGAGCCAAGAAAACACATCATAAAACTATAAATAACATATATATGATGTTCTTGTCATAAATGCTAGAATTTAGCAGTTGTTGCTGCTATATAACAAGATGATTTATTATAATGAGTAATGAAATCCCAATGAAAACTACCATTTCTCTTATATTGTTTTCACTTTTGACTATGACACTGCTGATATCTACTACAGTATTTCCTTTAGAAATAGGTACAGCTAATGCACAGAAATATTCTGTAATTGCTACTATACCTGTTGGTGGTAGTCCATTTGGAGTTGCTATTAACCAATTTTATGACTTGGCATATGTGGCCAATGCTGGTTCAAACACAGTCTCTGTAATAGATCCT
>DASQYF010000146.1:0-9303 GCA_035639375.1 Nitrososphaeraceae archaeon | reverse complement strand
AATATTATCTCGTAACATTTCAAAATTGCTAGGATAAGCCTTAATAGCAACTACTTTTCCATTTGCACCAACTTGCTTTGAACTATTAGTGTATGATGTCCTATGTGTGCACCAATACCTACAACTGTATCTCGTTCTCTAGGTCGAAAATACTCAATATTATTATTATAATTATTATTTAGTAACCCTTGAAATTCTATGTTTTATTTCTTTAATAATTAATCTGATTGCATTACCTCCTTTCTCTTTTACAAATAACGAGCGTCCTAATAATCTTCTATATAGAACTTTGTCTGAAGTCAAAATAAGAGCATCAATATTTACATAGGAATTAAATACATTGACTATATCATTATCAGAACTACCTGTAGGAATAATATCAACATAACAATTCATTTCTGGACTTGTTATTTTTTTGATAAGCTCTAAAATATGGAATTTTCCTAATTTGCGTCTTACTGATTCATCTATTACTATCACTGCTGCTACAGGGTTTTCTTCATTAGGGTTATACCATGTAAGCATGGAAGCAATATCATTATATGAATCCCAGTTTTGGATGTTCCTTTTTCTCTTCCAGGATGATAATAGTGGTATCGATAACTGCTGCTTGTGTTTCTCTTTCCGGTTGTAATCTTTATCTATCTCATAATGAAAACATGAAAGAAAATCCCTACAATAATAACAAAAGCCACACTCTTGACATAAGGGTTTTGATAGTGTTGGTAGAAATTCAGAATAGCAGTTAAAACACTTCATAAATGCACTCTTTTTTATGTCCATTTTATAATTATCAAAACAGCAATTTATAATTTATCTATATATACAGAATTTAAGATCCTCTATATACACTACATGATGGAGACAAGCAAAGATGGAAAAACTGAAAGCAGCAGTTAGAAGAGTGAGTAATGATAATAGGTCGAACATTTAGACCAGCGCTAAAGCTTGCTGCTCAATGGATTATTGAGGACAGCAATAAGAGAGGAATTAAAGAAAACAAAGCAGCATAAATGCCGGTAGCCGCAGAAAAATAAGGTGGAAAAAATTTATGATATCATTTTTTATTATATTCTATTCTATGTTTATCTGCTTTCCCTTTGGTTTTGTTTGATCTTTTTTCTTGAATGTTATCTCTAGTATTCCATTCCTATAACTTGATTTAGCTGTTTCAATATCTGCTTCAGGAGGTAAATCTATAACTTCATGGTATTTTCTCTGTGGATCATCGCTCTTTATTTCTACTGAGTTATCATAAGCATTTATCTTAATCTTGTCTTTGCTGACACCTGGCATTTCTAGTATCACCTTAACTTCTGTATTTGAAGTTGTTACATCTGCTAAAGGTTCTCTTTCAGAGGAAATCAAAGGCCTTGTAAAAGAGCCTCCTCCACCACCACGTAATGGTGATCTAACATTACCAAATTCTCTTACTCTTGGTTTGCCATCAGGTCCTATAGTCATAGAATAGCCATATACTATTGGACCTACCTCCCGTACCTTACCGCCTTCAGGTGTATCGTATTCTCTTACTAGATCCTTTGGTACTGTAGACTGAAAGTTCTTAAATTGTTCTTCAAATTGTCTTTCCATTTCTCTTCTCATTTCGTCAAATCCTCTGAACATATCACTAAAATCAAATTGTCTGCCTGCTCGACTGCCGCTACCAAGGAATCTTCTAAACCAGTCAAATGGTTCTATATCATCGCGTCCGGAACTCAACTTTAATTATAACACCATCTAAATATACATTATAATGTTATATAAACTTGAACGCTGTCACATCTTGATCCATCCATCTTATCAATGCATTATAAGAGTAGTTAGTGATCCTTTTACTTACTCCACACTTAAAGTCTGTTGATAGTAACAAAGAATTTGAAAAAATAAACGTCATTGTCACAGTTAGAATATATATACCAGACTAGGCAATATCTAATCGTTTTTACTATGTTCTTTTGTGCCTACATTTTGCCTTTGTATTAACTTTTCTTTCTTTTCCAATGAAACCATAAGAAGGGCTTTATATAATAAACAACTAACCTAACTATTGATCTGCAATAATGAGTAGTAATCACGAACCAGTAAATAAATCAGACGAGGATAGAAGGAAACTACAAAGAAACAAGAATGGCAATGAGGACCCGGCTGCAACATCTGTTGAAGATGTAATAACAAAGGACGAAGAAAGTGAGTACTATGAAGAAGGAAACGGTGGAGCAACAGACTGACTATTTCCTATTTTTATTGGGATTCTGAATTCATTTGTTATTTGTTATATCATCGGTATTAGCTTAGATTTCTTTAATAGGAACCTACATGAGCGCGAATATTGTTAGTGATGGTATCATAGGTTGTATTATAGAAAAATTAGCATACTAAGCTTTAAAATTTTCTTTCTTTTATCCTTTAGATGAAATCTATACTTCCATCTTCTCTAGCAATATAACCATCAAGGCTAGAAGCTATAAACAGCTTTACCTTTCTCATTGTGGACTATGAAGAATAATACATAATGAATGATAAATTATATCATATGACGTGGATATCAGCTCATAATATGATTAATGAATCGTCAGGAGTAGATATGATCTATACAGCTAAAGGAGGAAACCTTGGTAAAGCGCTTAATGAAAGAGATAAACAATCTGATGTTATGCAACTAAGATCGTAGACTCATATGCCATCAAGTATATGTGTTGGTAAAAGATCTTAAAAAACATCGCGTTGTGATAATCCTAATGAGAGTTATTTCTCTACCCAAAAATTTCTAGGCATTGATAATAAGGTTCACAGATCATTTGGTAAGTCTATCATCTATTAAGGGTTGCATTAAACAAAATTGAAGCAATTATTTCAGAGATTAAAGATAACTGGATAGTATATAATATAAAATTTTGATACAAGCCGAAAATTGCTATTCCCAAGTTGACCTGTGCTAAAAGAAAAGGGAGAAATATAAAAAAGAGTTGTACGGCATTTATTATTTGGATCTTAAGACAAATTTGTCGGCATCGAGAAATTCCATTAACCTAGTATACCTTCTTATAGATTTAACCACGAATTTCAATGTTGTTGCATTTTCGGAAATGCTAGATTAAGCTATGGGTTTATCGTTAAGTTAACAGAGCCATATAATAAATAGGGATACTAAAATCCAAGACAGATTTGTTCTACTTTACCACTCAGCTTGAAGAGATCTTGTTTTCTGTTTAATTTTCACATTAGTCTATTGGTTCTTAAATGGACTATAGATGCATCATAATAATATAGATAATTATTAATAAACAGCAGGAAAGAATTATGATAAGTAATAAGAATGAAAGAAGAGGCTGTCTAAACATGCTTTGCGAAAGAATAGAATTCTCTTTTAATAGAATGCTGATCGATGTCAAGAAAATGAACAATACTCTAACGAAGTAACACTAAAGTTGAATCTTATTCAACACAATCAGTGTTTTCCTACTTCATATTTGGATAGCAGAATTAGTGTTTCCTTGAAATTTATTCTTATACTATGTTTTCCATATAATAACACAATGTCTGAAATAAAAGACGATATGGAAAAAGCAGGCGACAAGATGAAGACTGGTGCAAAGAAAACAGAAAACCGAATGGAAGAAGGAGCAGAAGAAGCAAAAGAGAAAGTAGAGTAGTGGCAGTAGCGCTTCTTTTCACACATGGACGCATACAGTATTATTTTTTACTTTTTTCCTTTGATGTTTATTAAAATTATTAGCAGCACGCGAAAAATCTCTCTAAGAAGAATTATTTATTTTGTAAAGGTCAAGGTTGGCATAGCTTCGAATGAATATAGATAGATTTGATTCTATTTTGCTACACATTAAAGCGATGATTTCCATTCGATAATTGAAATCATTAACCGCTTGCGCACTACTATATTATTTGACTAAAATATCAGAATATAGAATTATTAAATATGAGGATAATGGCCATATTCGATAGCTTTGTATCAGTCCAAAATATAAGAACCAAAATAGTTAGTACTATAATGGCCATATCCTCTTCAACCACTACTATTACCTTATTATATTGCATCTGAATTTATATATATTTTATTTATTGTTCTATATTTTAGTTTTTAGTGATACCAAGTATGTTTTCTAAATTTTTTGTCATGTTTGCTATCACTACCACTACTACTCTTATGCCTTAATTTTTCATAATTATGACTTTTACTTTGGTTATAATTACCGCTGCTGCCACTTTGACGTCTATTTCCATTATATTTTTGTCCATATCTTCTGAACTTTCTGTCTTTGCCATATGATCTCTGTTGAGCAATTGGAACGGATATTCCCATTTCATCATTAAGTTTCCGTATTGGTTGTCTCGTGTTTCTCAGAATTCTTTCAAAGTCTTGTATTCTCTGTGGTATTACTAAAGATATAGCTTTACCAGTAGCACCAGCTCTAGCAGTTCTTCCAATTCTATGAAAGTAAATCATAGTTTCATTAGGAACATCATAATTGATTACATGACCCACTGCCGGAACATCTATACCTCTTGCAGCAATATCAGTTGCTACCAATACATTATCAAGGCCTTTTCTAAATCTGTTCATTGCAATATTTCTTTCTTTTTGTGAAAGATCACCATGAATTGTAATTACTCTGAATCCCTCGTCTTTTAGTTCCTCTGCAAGTCTTTGTGTTCTTTGTTTGGTAGCAGCAAAAACTATTGTTTGTTCTTTATCTGTATTTTCATTCTTAATGAAATTACAAAGATGTCTGAATTTTTCTTTCTCAGAGACTATGAGATAAGATTGCTCTATAGTATCAAGGCTTAACTCTTGTTCGTTTAATCGTACTTCTTTAGCATCCTTTTTCATATATTCTTGTGCTAATCTTATTATAGGAGGAAGCATAGTAGCTGAAAACAGACAAGTCTGCCTGTTTTCTTCCTTTATATAAAATAATATAAACTTTATATCATCAATGAATCCCATATCAAGCATTCTATCGGCTTCATCTAAAACTACAAAATTTACTTTATTCAAGTCTATTGACTCTTGCTTTATGTGATCAATTAATCTTCCAGGAGTAGCAACTACTATCTGTGCATGTCTTCTTAACTGATTATGTTGAAGACCAATGCTTTGTCCTCCATATATGGCAACAGTTCTAATTCCGGTATATTTTCCAAATTTATTAATCTCATTTGTTACTTGTACTGCTAGCTCTCTTGTTGGAACAAGGATTAGTGCTTGAATCGGACCATTCCGTCTAATTTTTTGTAATATTGGAAGAGAAAAAGCAGCAGTCTTGCCAGTACCTGTATGTGCCTGACCTACTACATCTGAACCCTTTAAAATAAGGGGGATAGCCTCTTCCTGAATAGGAAAAGGTATTTCAAATCCAATTTCCTTAAGTGCTTTGACTATTTCTTTACTTAATCCTAGTTGTTCAAATGTTGCTTTTGTCATGGTTTTACGTCTAGACTCTCATTGTACTAGATACACCACAAATGCCATAAGTATTCACCTTTTTTTATCTCTTAATAAATATCCTGATATTTAGCCTCCGAATTTATTGCTCCAGGATATTGAATAAATGGCTGTCAATAATAACAAGATTCTCTAGCTGGTATCAAATAGTTCAGTGTATATAATTACAAATAAACATAATACGGTAGGTAGGATAGTAGACTATTATAATAACATAAAAAAGTTGTAATATTTCTCTTAGATATTTAATTTAGCTTTACTTCTTACTATTTTGATTCCTTATTTGGCGAGAATAGTATTTTATGACCCTAAGATTTCTTCCCAGGAGCAAGCCTACTCCTAATACAAGAAGAAAGTCAGTAACTATTAACGACAATGTTGTTAACTCCGATGTAGTATTTATGATTGGTCTATTAATTATAATCATGTCTCCTTGCTGATTAAGAGTCACTTCTTGATAGCCTATAAATATGAAGTTGATAGCAATCCGTATGCTCAATGCTATTACATATAACAGATAGAGCGCTATACCTCCTTTTACATAAACATTGATAGAATCCTGTTTCCAAAATAGAAGGCTTCTTTTGGAATACACATATGAAATATATGTAGATAGCAAAGCTGCCAAAGCATAAGGAATTGCATATGTGACTGGCACAGCTAACAAGAAGGAGTTATAGATTAGGAAAGAAGTAATGACTATATAATATGCAGAGAATAGAATTGACTTTCTTATGCTTATCTTTGTGCCCTGTAACACCTTTCTAATCCTAATAACAATTATAATAGAAGTAATTACGAATGATGTTATAAAAGCAACAACATAAATGGCAATAATATAGTCTTCACTGTCATTGAGCAATATCAAATATTTCTAAATGAGTAGGCTATATTTTATTTTAAAGGTTATTTTTATTATATACGAAACATTGTAAGGATTATACAATTGTTTTTATTTTATTTGTTATAGTTATGGCAGATATATAAAGAACCCTCTATCCTCTTTATAGTTTCTTTTATTATTCTATATTTTGATGTCTATAGGAGTCTACTATGTTATTCCAAGGTAACTATACTAAAATTCATGAGACAAGAAACATCTGCAGAAAATTACTTTTCATTTATTGCTCAAATAATCCAAAATATTAACGAAGTGCATTAGAGCGTAATTCATCTATATTCATCGCCACAATCTCCAATTATCTCAAACAAGTTATTTGACTTTGTACATACAGCATCTATATCATCATGGTCTGTCTTATCCAAACTAAAGTTGAATACCTGCGTGTTATTGTTTCTGTGATCAACTATTCCAAGTCGAACACCGATAATAACTCCTGCTACTGCAGGCTTGGAAAGAATATAGTGACTTGCTATATTTGCAATGCTTGCATTGTGCTTTTGTGCAATTCTCTTCAAAGTAGATAAAAGCTCTTGGAACAAATTCCATCCACCCCATGCATCTATCATCTGCTTGTATTTTCGTAAGCTTAAGGTATTTAACTCAGCAGCAGAAGGTTGTGTTCTTCCTAGATAGCGCTCTGACATCATCCCTCCACAGATGCTACCATAGGCTAGGAGACTGATATTATTATCCAGACAAAATGGTATCATCTTTACTTCTGGCCTACGATCTATAATCGAATATTGAACCTGGTTAGATACAATTTGCAGATCTGAATCCTTCATGATTTGCATACGTTCAGTATCAAAATTTGTAAGACCTATATGCTTAATTATTCCTTCATCCCGGAGATCGGATAGATATTTAAGAGCATCCATATAATATGGACTGTCATAATCCCACCAGTGGAATTGAAGTAAATCCAAGGAATTAACACTCATTCTGCGAAGCGATCTTTCTATATTTTCCTTAACGATAGAACGTGTAATTCTTCCTGGCTGTGGTACCCATTTTGTTAATGCCTGAATTCTGTCGAGTTCTTCTTTTCTTTTATGTGTCCATAATCTACGCCTGAACTCTCCAATAAAATCCTCTGCTGGGCCATAAATATCTGCCAAATCCCAAGTTGTGAAGCCAGCATCATGATATCTGATCATGTCTTCCATTGCCAATTCATAATCAATATATCCATGTCCGCCTGCAACCTGCCACATGCCGTTAAGTATCCTGCATATTGTCAAATCATGAGCCAGTTGGTAGCATTTCTTGCTCATATCATTCACTCTAGATTTTTCAGATATTTTTATCTCACCAATATTAAAAACAAAAATCTAATACTTATAGAAAAATCTATTTCTATATCGCTTTTAATTCTTGTTTTATCTAATATAGAGGTGGTAGGAGTAGAATGAGAAAATAGAAGAACGCCATAACCGAGACTGACATAGGCTGCTTTCAAAGTCTTATCTGCCATTGATCTATTCTTACCCTACTACTGCCATATATGCAATATCTGAATTCTAATAACGAAACTAAAGAAAATAGAGAGAAAGAGAAGGTTCGTTTGAGTATTTTTTTATTACGGTTATTCTAGAAGACTTTTGTTTTTTTATGACTTGCCGCCTTTTCTTGCTACTCTTTCTCTTGTCTTTTTATTAGCGGATGCAAGTCCCTTCTTACTTGCTTTCTTTTTAGCTACCATTATCTCTGGATATTTATATCCATAATCTATATTAATGAATTACTTATCATTGTTTCTTATTTTAGCTATTAGAAAAATAAGATTAAGATAACTATAATATAATATATCATTAAAGAGCATCTAAAGTATCTGAAGGATCATACCTATAAGAGTATGTTTGTTATTTTTGTGTATATAGTTGACCTAACGTATTGATTCTGTTACAGTCGCTTACTTGAGATAATGTGTGTTTCTCTCTCCAACTAAGATTCAATTATTAATTCGTATTTAGGAGGAATCAGACTACATTGAATAGTACCTTTAACTTTATTCCGAGTCCAATCAGTAGACTATTTCTTGTGCAGTTTTTTCTATTTCTTCTGGGTTTGGAACTGACTTCTTGAATTCTTCATGGAACTTTTATTATTTTCCTTTTCGATAGCGAAGAGTTGGGTATACTATCGAAATAAATCACTTATTTATTAGATTTATGAAGAAACTAACATGAGAGTATCTTAAGCTTTTAAATTTAATAGGACAGATCCATTAGTAATACTTTGAATATGGCGTAATTAAACGGAAAAAAATGATATAGTATGTAGACAGATTTGACTTTATTTACTCCACAATGTTTTATTGTATTAGTCAAGTATCACTATTATCTTATCGCAGTAGAGAACTCATATTAGATAAACGCATAATTTTAATATTTTTCTTTTTCTTTTTCCTATCTATTGAATAAAATTATGCACCCTATAAATTCGAAGCTGTCCCTATAACCTTAACATGAATCAGGACGATAATAGAAATCAAAATATGCAAGGTCAACAACAGCAACAACAATCATCAAGTCAATGGTCTGAAATGATAGGACAAGTTATAGAAAAATTAACAGGCAAGAATATGTCAACTACAATAAGCTTTGAGGATCTAGAAGTTGATATTCCAAGAGCACAAGGTCCAGGTGGTAGAGATTTAGGTAGTGCAAAATGGACAATAAATGGAAAAGTAGTATGGACAACAGAGGCACATAAAACAGAAAGTGGTAGATAATAGGAGAATATCTTTTCTGCCAGTCGTATATGACTGAAATGGGTTTTAGCTCAGACATATATGTTACAATAGAGTGATGGCATTCTGAAAAGTTATCAAGTTATATGCTCAAGGCTTAACTCTCATTTTTATTTCAAATAGAATTGCCTTCTATCTCTTCTAATGGCATTGCTGTAGATTATCGATTTCATTTAGTGC
>DASQYF010000145.1:0-4833 GCA_035639375.1 Nitrososphaeraceae archaeon | reverse complement strand
TTTAAAGCACGAAACTTAAAGCATTAAGTATTTAACTATAAATCTTGAATAAATATCAGGAGTGTAACATACTCCATGTACAGAAATACTATATACGTTTTTTTACTGAAATTTAGTGATTAAAGTCAGTTTACTATGTATATCGATAATAAGATAAGAATACTAAGATGACACCAAACGAAAGCACAAACAGAACAATCACCAAACGATTAGCTATAAAAAGGATCATTATTCTGGGAGTAATACTTGCTGTTGGATTAACATTAAGTACAGCATTTTTGAAGCCTACGCTTCCAAAACAATATTTAATTTTCTTACAGGTTGCACAGATATCTCTCATTGGATATTTTATTATAGAAATAATCGGTAATACCTTTTATAAGTTAGCAGGAGAATACGTTAAGGGTACTGCTAAGTCAATTACGAGTTTCATTAAGATTGCAGGCGCTATCATCATCATTGCAATTATTATTTCCTATCTTAGTCAGGATCCCCTCGTAGCTGCATCTATTGGCACTATATCAGGATTAGTAGTAGGTTTTGCAGCGCAGAATATAATTGGAAATGCGATCGCGGCATTATACTTAGCAATAACTAGACCCTTTAAGATAGGCGATAGAATTACTGTATTCGGAAATACTGGTGTGGTTTATGATATAGGTCTACTTTATAGTAAACTACAGATGGATAACGGAGATATCGTGCTTGCTTCTAACTCATCAATGGTTACTACAATTGTAATAGTGAATAAATAGGCAATCGCTCTCCTTTCAGTTAGAATGACTAATTAATGAACACAATTACTTGGATTGGAAAGATTTAAAAAAAACATTCCGTCAAGCTTAAAAGGTATATTGTCCAATAAAGGAGTATGCAATCTAAATTTCAACTTTATAGCATTTACCTTGCAATGAAGCTGCGTCTCTACCGACTTATAAAGGAAAGAAGAAGAAAGATAGATAAGCAAATCTCAGCTTAAGCAGGTTTCATTGTCAGTAGAGCGAATTCTTTCAAACCAAATCAAATATTAATGGTATATTATTCGAAGAAATAAAATGCTATGGTAATGATTATAGACATTTTAAAAGAAGCATGCTACGAAGTCTATCAAAATACTCGAAATGTTATTGGAACAGTAGAAGGTAATGAAAAATTTGGCCGAGGGGCAGGCGGAGATATCTCTAGAAAGATCGATCTTGATGCAGAAAAATCCGTAAGGGATACTCTTAACAGACATAATTTTAATCCTACAATAATTGGTGAAGAGTGTGGTGTAATCCAAGGAAAGGATGGCTTTCTCATTATGGATGCAATGGATGGAACAATGAACGCAAGCCGGGGCATACCATTCTGCTGCTGCTCATTGGCTTATTCAATTGATTTTAGACTTAGTTCTGTTGTAGATGCAGCAGTGATTGACTTGTCTGTAGGCGACTTATATTATGCTTCAAAAGAAAAAGGAGCTTATTGGAATGGAGACAGGATTTACGCAGGTCGGAGTAAAACTAGAAACAACAATAGTATCAGTGAACAACATATCCAAGATATAATAATAGGTATGAATATTTCTGGTATTTCAGAAGACACTTTTAATCGTCTTTCTAGCGTAATCTCAAAGTCTCTTCATATAAGGCATTTTGGAGCGAATGCTCTTGAGCTATGTTATTTTGCCCGGGGGCTTATGGATGCTTATATCGATTTTCGAGGGAAAATTCGTGTTACAGATATGGCTGCAGCATATCTGATTGTGAAGGAAGCAGGTGCCAAGATATATTCTGACAATGGCTCAGAATTAGAATCAGAGTTAGGAGTCAATAAAACGATGTCATTTATGGCTGTTATAGGTGACGAGATGTATAAAATGCTTTCAGAGGATTTAAAGATTAATACATGAAGCAGAGGATTTGAGCGCCCGGGCCGGGATTCGAACCCGGGTCGAAGGAGTGACAGTCCCCCATACTGGACCGGAATTTACGATGCTAGCAACTAATGAGATAAGCATCTCTATACTACCCGGGCGCGCAGTAATCGAGATTTAAGAAACCCATTAAAACCTTTTGTTTTATACTAGTTTTTTAGCAATGGGTATATATAAAATATTGATAAATTGAGGAAATTGTTTTCTATGATAATGAAGGTTATGATTATATTTTATATTAAAATAAATATAACATTAAATTATGTCCTCTACGAGCCTATTCGTATATGGGCCCGTAGCTCAGCCAGGTAGAGTACCGGACTTTTATCTTAGGAAAGAAATCCGGCTGTCTCGGGTTCGAATCCCGACGGGCCCGCATCAATCTTGTCGCTTTATTTAGGCCCACCTTATATACTATAATGTATTCAGATGTCGCTAACCGAACAACAAGATCCCATGTCCATTTTCTTGTACGCTTTAAAAGCTGCTGAATCAACAAGGCAATTCTACGTCACTTCAAAATGTTCCTTGACTTTCTAGAAATTCAAGGTAGAATAGAAGAACGGGCTATTGAATTTCTGACAAAAGCACGACAGAATGCACAATGGGCACAAGCTAATCTGATGCAGTTCATGGCTTTTCAAAGCGAAAGAGATAGGCGCAGAGAAATAGCCGAACCTACAATTTTAAATTATTACAAAGCAACCAAATTATTTTGTGAAATGAATGATCTAACTGTCCTAAATCTAAGACTTGGTCACTGTATCTGCATATCATACAACAAATGCTTAACTATATTACTCGCATACTATGGTGCGTAGTCGTGAATAAAAAAGCAGAGGAAGTAAGTCGAGACTCTAGTGCTGATAATAGTTACTATCAGCAACAATCCATATTAAATTTACATAAATCCGGGATTACAACGGATGCCATATTATCACACACTGGAATCCGACAAGAGAAAGTAGGTGAAATAATTCAAAATGCTTATCTAACAAAAGGACGAAAGGGCGAGTTTCTTAAACGGTCGTTGCATTCATCCCACTCAAAATCATCTTCCCCTAATCCTCAAGTTGGTCTGAATTCTATAATGAAAAAATCTCAGACTAGAGTCCGGAAAACGCTAGAAGGAAAACCCAAGTTTGTTATGTCTTTTGTCGAAACACAAAACGAGTTAAAGAAACTTATTAAATATAAGAGCATTCTTGTGGTTTTGCATGTCGACCTTGTCGGATCAACTAAGCTAGCTATGAGGCTTCCTTTAGATAGGCTTACAATGATGATTCAAGCTTTCAATCAGGAAATGTCTATCATAGTTAAGGCATTTGGAGGCTATATTCTAAAGTATGTAGGAGATGCAGTTCTTGCATTTTTTGTTGTTCCAGAACATAAAACTGAAGCCAAAGCAGCATGTATTAATGCAGTGAACTGTGCAAAATATATGCTAAGAATAGCGCGTGAGGTCATAAATCCAATTCTTAATCAATACGACTGCCCTGAAATGAATCTAAGGATAGGAATAGATTTTGGTGAAAATGCAATAATACAGAGTGGTTGGGATATTCACCATAACATTCGTGACAGGCCCATAAATAATAAGGATGTAATCATCAACCATAACAAAAAACAACAACATCTTCTTGTGAAAAAGCCAGTCTATGATATTTTGAGTTATACTATAAGTATTGCGGTAAAGATGACCGCTCTTGCACACCCTAATCACTTAGTGATTGGAGATCCATTGTATAATCTATTAGACGACAAGCAAAGATCTGCGTTCCAACCTATTAATCTTAGTCCTGATGTATGGAGCTACGTTTGCAGGAATAGTAAGGGGAATATATATAGCCTTTATACAGATGTCTAACCTAATACTCTTCCTCAATGCACGGGCTTTATAGTTACAGAAAGCCTGCCGAAATGCAGAGAACTAGTTAGCTTCTCGTACATTTACCAAGCATAGTAAAGAATCGACTTTTTGAAGTGATATCACTTCTTTTTTGTTGCATTTTTCAGAAAATTCCTTGACAGGAAGGAGTGATATAACAGTGAAGTAGAGAGATAAAAGAAATACAGCGCTGCAGTATCGCTGTCATCCGCGATTTACACGATTATAATATAGCTTCATGTATTAGCCTTACCGCTACGCCCGTCCCACCTTTGATATATCTACAATAGTCGCAAGAGAGTTACCCAAAATTGCGACTATGTGTGGTCCCTACTAGATCTGGCCTGCAATCCCTTTTCCGTTACATTCCATAATCTAAATTCTGCATGGCTTGGTCTGGGCAGTGCTTCTTTAACTAAATTCAGCCACTCTAATTCATTTAGGTGATTCCTTACCTCTACATCTGGAAGTTCGCTATATGAAATTATCTCAGTCTCAAGAATATCCTTCTTAACGTCATTCTGCGATAAGTCTGCAACGATATCGAGAATTCTCCTTAGTTCAGACTTAATCATCGTTATATCACCTCATGGGTTATTAAGAATTTAAAGGTATGATCTTTAGTTTTGAATTTCTCTTCTTACACTTCTCTGGTAGGAAGTATTATCACTTAACTCTAGACACGTATCACCTGTTTTACGTAGTGCGGCAACTCGAACGGCATCATTGAGGAAGAACGTGAAGGACCTCCTCCATGTAGCGATCGGCGGCGGCGGATGCCTCCTCTGGATCGCTGCCGCCGCTCTGACGCGCGCTCAGATAGGGCGCGTACCAGTCCCACCAGTGATGCTCGACGTGCGTCTTCTCAAAGTGGCCATGGTGTTCTGCAGTCTCACGGAGGAGATCTGCCAAGGTTGCAACGTCCATGGCCTGTGGTCGCGTCAAGTTCGACTCGCGGCCGGGAAGCCGCGTCTGGATCTCCTGGAGTAGCCAGCCGTTCCCGTCCGGATCCTCGAATGAGGCAAAT
>DASQYF010000144.1:0-3789 GCA_035639375.1 Nitrososphaeraceae archaeon | reverse complement strand
TATATTGTCAGACCTTAACTTGACTTAAACTTAGAAAAGACAAGATGGATTATTGAAGATAGAGGCATATTGGTAAAGTCGGAAAAAATATGACATATATACAAGACAATTATAGAATAAAGCAAGAAAAAGAAAGGTCGGCTATCTAAATCCTGTACCAGGGAAATTATTTTTCAACTGTCAACAATACTTTTTTCACATGATCTTTTGACAAAATTAAGCAGTATATAACTAAAATATTTCAATAGACATCAATCAAAAAATTTCAAGAATGATGACTTTTTTAGAGTTGCTCTATCTTTCAGTTGTTATATATGTGTATTATAAAGAGGCTTTATGAATATCAAAGATGATGATGGTTGTTTTGTATATGGCGAATACTTTCATATTTGAATGCGAACTGCAATCTTCCTTGTGAAAAGATACTGATGTATATGATAGAAGCTATTGATCATAGGCAACCAAACTACCGCAATATCTAGTGAAAGAATTGAGGAGTTCTTTTATTAGTGACTCAAAAAGAATTAAAGAATAAATCAAAGTTAATTTTTTGATGAGTTAAAATTCTACGTATATAACTATTTCAATTCAAGTTGTATCGAGCATATAAAAGAAGAATATCGAAGTGTCGTTTGCAAGAGTATATGCATATAGTTCTAATAAAAGAATTGTTGGTATTGTTGACAACAATGTGTTATCATGTTTTACAGATAGTCAATAGAAATAATTGTAAGATTCAATAACTGCTCCCATAAATGATTATAGCAAAAGAATGAGGATATTGCTTACAGCCTGATAACTCATCCTACACGGCATTTTGCATATTCTTCTGGCAGCCTTATGTCTAAGTAATTTCAGATATATTCTTGATTGTTACTAATCTACATAATTCTATTATAGCATTATAATCGTAAATAGTATTCAATTCTTATTTTGGTTTTCGAACTTTAATTTCCAGAATGACATACTTTTTTTATATAATTTTGTCCTGTTGTCCATGAATATATAATATGTGCTTGCTCTCTACTAGGTCCATTGTAAAGTAGAGCATTATTCAAAATGTGTTGAAGCCTTAATCGCTTCTTCTAACTAAATGAATGTAACCACGGTCATCAAGAAGTGAGGCTTCTTTCCTAGTATCGTTATTATTTATCAGAAATACCTTACCATCTCCTTTTTCTACTTTGCCTATCACAAGCAATTTCAATTTTGATTTTCTGGCGACAGATCTCATCCTACTCAATTTTGATTTTGGAATGGTTGCAACTATTTCATATTCCTCTCCACCATGAAATACAAGTTCTTTTGCATCTAAACGATTATTTTGAGCAAAATCAACAACTCCTTTAGCCGACGGTATTTTCTCTATTAGAAGGTTAACTTTACTCTGACGTGCTAATTCATAAAGAGATATGGCAAGACCATCACTTGAATCTATAGAAGAAGAAAAGTATTTTGCAAGAGTGATTCCAAATTTCTGTCGAGGTTTTGGTTTTACTACGGATAGGATAGCATTTTTCTTAAATATTCCATGAGATTTTGCATTATTCATAAGGATTTTCAAACCAGAAGATGAATAGCCAAATTCTCCGGAAACAACGACTAGATCTCCAGGTTTTGCACCACTTCTCCTTGGAATGTTGGCTGCATCGTTAATGTTTGAAAAGCCGAGCATATTACAATCAATTATTAATTCATTAGATTCATTAGTATCTCCGCCTACAATTTTGATTCCAAATTCTTTAGATGCTATTTGAAAGCCAATTATAATACCTTTAATTTCATTTTTAGAGTATCTTCTTGGAATCCCGAGGGAAATTAAGGATAGATATGGTGGTTTAATACCCTTTGCTGACAAGTCACTGACGCAAGCTACAATGCTTTTTCTAGCAATTTGCCAGGGCTTCATTCCTGTTGGGACATCAGTATTCCCAACAAGCATATCACATTTTAATATAATACTTACAGGACAAAAAATATTGTTCTTATTAGTCTTTGCATCTTTTAGAGAAACTATTGCAACATCGTCTTTTCCAAATTCATCTATTGTATTATCTGATTTAAGCTTAGATATAAAAAGATCAATGATCCCTTTTTCATTTAATTTGGTCATATGTAAATTGAACTTGTTCTCTTGTCTTCTTGTACAAAGATTGTATATTTGACTTTTTAGATTCTATTGATATTCTGATAGCATGTTCTGTATTTGATGGTCTTATGAGTATCCAAGAATCATCATCTACTATGGCTTTAATACCATCGATCGTCAACACTACTGATGATTCAGCCTTGAATGAATCACTTAATTTCTCGATAACTTTTTTGTGTAAGGAAGAATCTGCAGGTATTTTTGATCTAATTTGAACATACTGGGAAGAGAAGCCAAGATATTCCTCTATCTCTTTCTTGTCTAAAGAAGAGATAATAGCACTTGCCAAAAATCCATCTCTACACATATTGAATTTTGGCATAACAAAGCCTGCACTACTTCCTTCTCCACCTGCCTCAGCATCAACTTCTAACATTTTGCTAACGACATTTGCTTCACCAACCTTGGAAAAATCAAATCTTCCGCCGTGATCTTTTATAAATTTCTCCACGGCTATGCTGGTATCTATACTTGTAACAAATTTTTTGATTCCTAGATTAATTGCACTTGCAATACAAATCAAAAGTGTGGCATCAGGGTTTAATTTTTCACCCTTTCTATTAACTACTACAAGCCTATCTCCATCTAAATCGAATGCAAACCCAAGGTCGAGCTCATTTGATATGACTAATATGCACAGTTCATTAAGATAATCTGTAGTAGGATCAGGTCCTCTGGAAGTTACCCCATGAATATCATTTATACTATAAAATTTGCCACCAAGTTTTTTGAACAATTGATTAGCATAACCGCATGTTGCTCCTCCACCAGGATCAAGTCCGATCTTTAATGTTCTATGATATCTTGATTTCTCTATGAAATTGACAATCTCATTTACATATTCTGAAACACACTTAAAGGATCTGCCAAATATGTCTGCAGTTGATGTTGATTCTAATGATAATGCAGTTTTATTTAACATGCTATGCAGCTCGTTTTCAAAAATTCCTCTACCTTTTATTATGAATTTTAATCCATTCCATTCAAGAGGGTTGTGCGAGGCAGTGACAACAAAGCCTGAACCATATTTTCTTGCCTCTCTGAATACCAGGGGTGTTGGTGCCACACCAAAATTGTAAACGTCAATGCCTTGTTCGATCAGACTTGCCGAAACGATCTCACTAATTATTCTACTGGAATGTCGAGTATCCTGTGCTAAAACACATTTTCTTGTTTCCGACTTAATTATAGAAGCAAACAATCTCGTGAATCTGATAATTTCATGTAAGCTAAGATCAACACCATAAATACCTCTAACCCCCGATATTGATATCTTCATAAATCATAACCAACTAGATATCCGTAATATTTAGTCTACGCTATTAATGACTAAATTTAGGTAGTTTCTTTCTTAAATTATATGAAGAATTAAATAATGAGCAATGAAATTTTCCTATATCTATCTGCCCCAGTAGCTCAGCCCGGTTAGAGCGAAGGTTTCGTAAACCTTAGGTCGTGGGTTCAAATCTCACCTGGGGCTTGAATAATCAATTATAATATCAATTATAATATCTCTACTAGGACTTGAAACCCGGAATTCAATAGTAATGACTCGTAACTTATACTAGTAGATCATACTAGAGTCCGGGTAGATATCTAACAAGTAGTATGTTTGATCAAGAATGCAACAACTAATTTTA
>DASQYF010000143.1:0-8230 GCA_035639375.1 Nitrososphaeraceae archaeon | reverse complement strand
GATATTCCATAAGTATATTGTCCAATTGTCCGCTCCAAAACTATATTGTATGCCGTTTATAGGTTTATGGACTAATTTTTATTTCATAATTTTATGAAAATTCATTTAACTACTCCATAAGTAGGTATAGCAGCAACTGTTATGGCCTTTGTTATATCTCTCCCCAAAGCTACATTACCGCCTGTTATTAGTACAATTCTATTTGAGAAGTCATGTTTCGTACTATTTTGATTCTCTATAAGACGCTACTTGTTAGTTCAGAGGAGGAGTAAAAAACATTTAGCAGATTGTTTTACATTAATCTTGTAGCATTATTTGATTAAATGACACACACTCTATTTGATACATGATATATCAAATAGATATTCTTACTGGCCCAGGATAACACCTTAATAATGGTTAGTTGTTATATTATTATCAATACATACTGAAGTAAAATATGCCATTTATTGTTGAACATTATTCTACGATAATGAATGAACACCTCATTCATTAAAGTGGTTCATAGCCTTACGGACTTGTACTGCAAAATGTTATCATAGTCTCAATGTAGATCTTTACATTAAAGAAATCAAATAGTTACTTAAAAGACAGGACTAAAAAGATGAAAGAAAAATTAAATAACTAAAAGTATGCTTAAGAAATTAAAACTGGCTATATCTAATCCTTATGACAGTCCTGCATCTTTTAAATTAGGATACTGATACCGGTTCGGACAAACGTTATAGTATAGTATTACCATAGTACAGTACCACCATCTATTACAATGGTATTACCTGTCGCAAAAGAAAAGCTATCACTTGCGATAGATGCAGCAATCTTAGCCACCTCTTCAGGTCTTCCCCATCTTTTCATAGGAGGTTCTTCGGCAGCCTTTTTTCTAGCCACTTCAGTCATTGAATCGTATGTTGCCATTGTTGCAATGTTACCAAGAGCCATAGTATAAGATCTGATGCCGTTAATACCATACTCCTTTGCAATACATTTTGTCAATGCTATATTTGCAGCTTTGGCGATAGTATATGGAGCACCCTCAGTATGTCCTGCGATTGCAGGTGTTGAAGAAATATTTATTATTACTCCTCCTTCTCCTCCTCCACCACTATTTTTATTTGTATTTTTTTGAATCATAGAAGAAATAACTGCCTGAGATAATCGTACAGAACCTTGAACGTCAACTCCCATAATTTTTTGCAATTCTTCGTCGGTAACTTCATGGAATCTCTTGTACCAAATGTTACTATCAAAAGGATAACCTGCGTTATTTACTAGGATATCAATTCGTCCAAATTTAGATAACATTTGCTGCATGAATTTCTTTACACTAGTATCGCTTGTCACATCAATTTCCTCAGCAAAGGCTTTGCCGCCGCGTATCTGCTTTATTGCTCTTTCGGATTGCTCCTTAATTCTAGAACAAACAATAGTGGTTGCACCGTTATTTTCTGCAAATTCCTTTGCTATTGCAAATCCTATCCCTCTAGTAGATCCAGTCACTACGGCAACCTTATCTTTTAGTAATAACGACATTCTATTTCAGACCTTCCTTTAATTTTCTTCCAAACATTCTTTTTCTGTCATACTCTAAAAAACTAAATAAAATAATGATATATATGCAATTGTGGGACCCAAACACTATACTGAATGAAAGCTTTTAATTGACTGATTCAAAATTTATCATTTATTGCTTCACAGATCAGTTTTCTGTGCATATCGTGGATTTTGTTAGTGTTGTAGAATTTTGATTAACGCTCTAGTTTACAACAACCAGCAAAGAGATGGAGTTGCGATAAGCACAACCAACATCTGTATTGGTATCCTGAAAAGGATAAACACTAAATCTTTATCATAGAAGATATCTCGCCTTGATATAACACGTGTATAAATTTATGGACCGCTCATATTGCTATTTAATTTATTGAAGGGAGAAGATTAGCAGATGTTCATTGGGATGTTGGATATATTTGGCTCAAATTTGCACACAGATTATTGTATGATGCAATGAATTGAATATCGCATTCTTTATCTAGATATTCCAAATGAGATAATATATACATCTATAGAGGAATGAGAATCAACCATTAATGATTTTGTCCTGAGATGTAACACCTGACGCAGAACACACAAAAGCAAGAATATCAATATTATTTTACCCCCAGGGAGAAATATTATTGTGAAAAGCGTTTAGTAGATATGATTATTTATGCCATTTTTTAAATCCAAAGTATGGGACTTTACTGCTTAATCTTGTTCTCTAACCAATAATAATGATATACTCTTCTAATGATTGATGGCTATATTTTAGGTCGTCTAGTTGGCTAATCTGACATACAATATGGAAGGAATCAAAGCTTAATCCTGCATCATTGGAGATTGAAACAGGAGAACCATGTTGGATGGGCAATTGCATTTCATACTGAAGAAAAAGATTCCTGGTCCCATATTTTCTTACCACTGACTAGACAAATATAATGAAAATTATCATTGTTATTATTCCGCTACTGTTACAATCAACTATTTTCTTCTTAATATCTATATTTCCCAGCAGATATGTTCCCTGCAGGCAAAGGGGCTATTATCAGCCAGTTCCGTGTTTGGCCTTTCCCCTCTACCATAATTATGGCCTTCGGTGAACGGAACAGAAACCCGGGCCATTGTTTTGCAGGCATATAGTATAACCTATATTATTTATTTAAACAATATTTCCTCTTGATCTATAATCACTTTTACTTTCCTCTCTTGTAGATTGTTATTCTTCTTTCGTTAGAATATCTTTTTAATTGCGCTCTATTATCATATGTCGCCGCATATCTCTTAAATTATTAAACTGTTAAAAAGAAAAATGGTGGTGTTTGATCGTTTACACAAATACTTACTCTATTATCACGTTGAATATTTTCTCTTTGACTGATGTATTATTAGTAGTAGAAATAATATCTCCTACTCCAACAATACTGTTATCACCATTCAATACAAATCGATAGATAGATAGATACAGACCATCTCTTGTACTTGAAGGAGGTTAGGTTAGCAATAGTGTTAATAATTAGTAGTAGTAATAGATGGCAATAATTTCTATTCTATAAACTGGGTAGAGAAGCAGAAGAAGGAAGAGTAACTTTATCAAAATCTGGATCTCCAAGATAACTCCAACCAGAACTGCTCTAAGAAGTGCTCTGGATGCTTTGCGTCCCTACTGCCAACCAGCTCTAATTGCAGCACTTATGGCACCTATTGACGTACGTGCAATATATCAAGCTTATATTGTTATTTGCAAGTGCTCTGAATACTCCATAACCAAATGCTCGCAGTGAGCCACCGCCTTGAAGTACCAACACATTCTCAAGTCTATAGTTGTTGTCTTCCGACGATAACAATGATCGTGATGATGGGAGTAGAGAAGCGTTGTTGTTATTTATTGTCTTTGTTTATCGAAGTATTGCGTTTACTCTTTATTATCACTTTTTCATTATTTATATTCAATTTTTTTTGATTTACCTTTAGTATCTTTTTTGTATTTATTTATTATCTTTACTAATATGCCACGCATTTTTATTCCACATGATGATCATAGATCAATTGATCATAGAATCTAACAGATTTTATATTTACAAACTCAAGCATTCCATACCTAGATAATTCTCTACCAAACCCACTATTCTTTATACCACCAAATGGAACTCTAGGATCTGAAACTACCATACTGTTAACAGTAACAATTCCCGATTCTATCATTGCTGAGAATCTTTCTGCCTTCTCTAAATCCTGAGTCCATATGCTTGCTCCAAGACCAAATTTAGAATCATTTGCAATTTTTATGGCTTCTTGATCGTCATTAGCTGTGATTATTGGTGCAACAGGTCCAAACACTTCTTCCTGTGCTATTTCCATTCCAGGCAGGACATTTTTAAGAATAGTTGGACGATAAAAATAACCTTTGTTGTTAGCTCTTTCTCCACCTGTTAGGAGTTCAGCTCCTTCCTTTATAGTTCTATTTACTATTCCTTCCATATTCTCTAGACTTTTAGAATTAACAACCGGTCCAATGTCTGTATCGTCAGAAAGAGGGTCTCCAACTTTTAGTTTTTCAGTCTTTTGAACAAACTTTTCAGTAAACTGGTCTGCAATATTCTTTACTACAATAAATCTCTTTGATGCTATACAGCTCTGTCCACAATTGATAAAGCGTCCTTTAACTGCTCCTGTAGATGCTTTTTCAATATCTGCATCATCACAAATTATGAATGGATCACTTCCTCCTAATTCAAGAACTGTCTTCTTTAGCTGTGAAGTTGCTCTCTGTGCTACTTTAGCCCCAACTGGAACACTTCCAGTAAAAGTTACTGCATTAATTCCATCTGAATCTATAAGCGTTTCTGCAATGCGCGAATCTCCAATGAGTGTTTGAAAAACTCCTTGTGGTACTCCAGCCTTACTAAAGGTTTTTTCAATTTCAATTCCGCATTGCATTGTAGCGCTTGCTGGTTTCAATACAATAGTATTTCCAACCATTAATGAAGGAGCAGCAAATCTTAGTCCCTGCCAATATGGAAAATTCCATGGCATTATACTACCTATTACTCCAAGTGGTTCAAATGTTATGATACTTTTTCTTGCATCTGTATTAACGACTTCATCAGTAGCAAAAATTTTTCCATGATCTGCATAATATTCTATTGTCCATGCACATTTCTCTACCTCTGACCTAGCTTCTTTTATCGCTTTTCCCATTTCTTGCGTAACAGTTTTGGCAAGATGTTCCTTATTTTTTCTAAGTTCCTTGGCAAATGCATAAAGAAATTCTGCTCGTTTATCAATATCTTTTTTCCATTCAAAGAATGCATTTTTTGCTTGCTTTGCTGCACCTTTTATCTGATCTTCAGTCATTATATCATACTCATTAAGAACCTCTTCTGTTGCAGGATTGATAGTAGTTAATTTGGTTCCGTTCAAGGATTTATTATTCCTCTCCCGAGAATTTTACCATTTTTTAACATCATTAATGCTTCCGTTGCCTGATTGAGTTTGAATCGGTTTGAGATAATTGGTCTTATCACTCCTCTCTTTGCCAATGAGACAAGCTGCACTAAGTCCGTTATGCTACCTGTGTATGATCCAATTAACTTATATGCTTTGGTTGGCATTGAAACTAAATTAAGTTTTAGTTCACCACCAAAGAGTCCAACCAGTACCACTTTCGCTCTTCTTCTGAGCAGCTGCATATCAGTCTCTACTGTTTTGGACGCATTGACAAAATCAATTACTGCATCTGCTCCCATATTACCAGTTAACTCCATAATGGCTTTGACTGGATCTTCTTTTTTTGAATTGATGGTATTAGCTGCGCCATTTTCCTTTGCTGCTTTTAATTTTTCATCATCTAGATCCATAGCAATTATTCTTGAACCAGTAATTGCCTTTGCTAATTGTATAGCCATCAATCCTAGTCCTCCTGCGCCGACAACTACAACATTATCATCTGGTTTTAAATTAGCATTCTTCACTGCACCATAAGCTGTAAGAGCAGAACACGATAAGGGAGCACTAGTATCAGTATCCAACTCTTCACCTATTTTCACTAGGTACTTGTAGCTTGGCACCAATACATAATCAGAATATCCTCCATCAGTATAGATGCCTAATGATCTCGGTTTATCACAGAGATTTTCTTCGCCTACTCTACATGCAGGACAAAGCCCTTCTCCAATCCAAGGGTAAACAAGAACTTTTTCATTCTTACTAAAACCTTCTGCTTGATCACCCAGACTATCTATTACACCTGCAATTTCGTGTCCGGGAGTTAAAGGATATTTTACACCTCTGTCTGTGGTTTTTAAAAATGTGCCTTCAGGACCCTGATACCCTCCTTCCCATAAGTGGATATCACTATGGCAAACGCCTGATGACTGAACTTTGATAAGCACCTGCGAACCTGTAGGTTTGCTAGTCTTGAGTTCTTGTATTTGGAGAGGTTCGTTTACCTGAGTAATTCTAGCAGCTCTCATAACAAACATTCACTATAGCTAGCTATTATATTAGACTTTATATTAGAGATTTATCGTTAAAAGTTAACTTTGTAGTTAACTATAACTTTTAAACCTAATTTGAAGCAGTAGAAGTTATTAACAGAGTTGTGGCAGTGGTGGGGATGATGATGGCATAGTCTTTCCCTTATCCAATATATCCTCAATAACATTCGAATATGAATAATCCGTCAGTTACTGTTTACATACCAATCACTACGAGTGTTTATGGCAACAAACTCGCGATACAAGATTTATTATTCACAAACTCTATGTCAATAGCTCGAGAAAAAGAGGCGACATTGTGGTGGCTCTTTTTACCCTTGCAGATATAATTGTCCTGTTGTTATGTATAATCTCTCACCAAGGGACATCTATGCATTATTAAATTTTCAATTAACTGATTTCAGATAAAATAAGCGCTTAACTATTTGGCTCGATGGAATTGAACCTTGTTGCCGGCCTGAAATTGTTCTGAATATAAAATCATTTCAAAACTCAGCGATAGTAAGGATGCTGTTTCAAATCTATAATTATTTGTGCAGAATATAAATCGCAGCCATAAAGTGCAAAAGGTGACGGATGTATAATTAGAATATAGCTCTAAAATTGAAAAGGTTGGTGGAAAAGTATTGGTTCCAAAGATGACTGTATCTGGCAACATATTTGTGTCATGGTCATAATATATTGTGCTCTATATAGGACATGCGCAACTGAAGCATTGTTAACTAGGCATAACAGGAGATCTATAATGAAAAGTTTTGCATTATCATTTTTTTAAACTCCTTGTCAGGCATGTTCATTCTTGCTTGTATTATAGTAGCCGCATCATTACCTACAGTATATCTCAGTTGTGGATTTTCAGATGTTATGGCTTGTAGTATAACCTTTGCCACTTCTTCTGGTGGAGATGAAGATGATGCATTTTCAATCATTGATTTAAAGTGGTTCTTTACCTTTTGCGTCAGTGAAAAATATGATGATTTTGAGTCTAAATCTTTTTTTGCTGATGTGCTTGAGTTTATAATGTTAGTTCTTATAAAACCGGGTTCAATTATAACTACTCTAATTCCAAATGGCTCCAGTTCATATGACATTGATTCGCTTAGACCTTCTAATGCAAACTTTGTACTTTGATACGCAGACAAAACAGGAATACCTATACGCCCTCCAACTGAACTTACATTTACTATTGTGCCACTGTTCTGCTTTCTCATGACAGGAAGAACTTGCTGTGTTACACGTATTACTCCAAAAAAGTTTGTTTCAAATTGTGCTTTTATCTCTTCTATTGATATATCCTCAAGAGATCCAAAAAGTCCATATCCTGCGTTGTTTACCAATAGGTCAATTCTCTTGTTTTCTGCTACTATTTTGTCGATAGCATCTTTGACAGATCTATCATCATTGACATCGAGCTGAACAACTTGCAACGGCAATTTTTCAGTATTGGCTATTTCTGTTATATTTTTTGATTTTTCAAGATTACGCATTGTAGCATAAGTATAAAATCCATTTCTTGCTGATGTTAATGCAGTTTCAAATCCTATGCCGCTTGAGCTACCTGTGACAACAGCAACATGGGTGATTTCTCCATTTGGTTTACTATTATTAATATTATTCTTACTTTTAGGAGTCATAGTCAGTTATATTATATGACTCCAAGGATTTATCGGTACTGCAAGCCTAATAGCGCAAATCAGTCAGAAATTCTTATTATGAGTGTGAGTTATGTTACTACTCTTTGTAATGCATTTGCATATAGTTCATACGCAGTAACGAATTTGTAAACGATCTGCTTATTACTATACTCTCGTTCCTACTAGTGAAGTATTTCGAATATGGTTGAAATAACTAAACGAGTACATATGATAGATGGATTCACCCATCCTTTTCCAGGCGGAAAAGTTGTTCCTTATATGTTTGTCGAAAATGCAGATGATTTAACATTGATTGATCCTTCCTTCCTTCCACAACTACCAATACTTGAGGATTATATACTTAATGCAGGATATGACATCAAGAACGTAAAGCGTATAATTCTAACTCATCTACATATTGATCATGCCCAGTCTGCTAATGAGATAACAAAGAGAACAGGTGCTAAGATTTATTCTCATTGGATTGAGGCAGGATATTTAGCCCATAATCCACCATATAATGGTCCTCCCACCATCCAAGCAGTAACAGACATACTCAAAAAGTCT
>DASQYF010000142.1:0-5042 GCA_035639375.1 Nitrososphaeraceae archaeon | reverse complement strand
GGCAATGAATACGTAATGCAAGCTCCTTAGACCCGAGTAAAGGATCATGCAATGACCGTTGAATAGATAATTGAAATGATAGATGACAGGACATAAAGCATTTAGTTTATCAATGGCAAGCACTGGAAGTTAGTTTATAACTTCTAGATTACGACATGAATCTTGCATGGAATAAAGCATTTTGCTTAAAAATAAGAGTTTAAATAATAATTCTATAAATCCTAACCAAAGAAAGAATTTGTGAATTTAAATTTGTACTACAACTAAAAATTTAACTGCTATTTGGAATTTTATCCAACAATTCACAATCCACCTTGCTGCTGTCGTGGATTTTACTATTAGAGAATTTAATTGCTTTTATAATAAAACATGCTATCACAAAAAAAGAAATAACATAACATCAAGACAATGCAAAAATGTAAAATACTGACATTAGTCAAATTTGCGATATATTGATAGGTCGGTTCTTAATATACTGACACGTTGTTAAAAAGTTGGAAGATAAAGTTGCAATAGTGACTGGAGCAAGCAGTGGTATAGGTCATGCTACTTCTTTAGCATTGTCAAAATCTGGGGTAAGGGTAGCAGCTGGAGCAAGACGCACAGATAGATTACAAGAGCTAGAAAAGAAAATTATCAACGACAAAAACAATGGAAGAGGAGAAGGAGAAATCTTTATTCAAAAACTTGATGTTACTAGCAAATCAGATTGTGATTCATTTGTTGATGCAGTAATTAGGAAGTGGGGAAAAGTTCATATTCTAATTAATAATGCAGGCTTAATGCCGCTAAGTTATTTCTCTAATGGCAAAGTGGAAGAATGGGAACAGATGATCGACGTAAATATAAAAGGGGTCCTATACTGCACTTCAGCCGTAATTCCCTATATGTTAGATAAAAAATCAGGACATATAGTCAATATTTCTTCAGTTGCAGGAAGAGTAGTATTTGCTGGAGGAAGCGTTTATTGTGCAACAAAGCATGCCATTACTGCATTTAGCGAGGGATTAAGAAAGGAATTAAGCCCAAAGTATAACATACGAGTAACATGTATTGAACCAGGAGCTGTCTCAACCGAACTGTTGGAAACAATAACAGATGAATCTATGAATGGATTTATTCAAGCCACAAAGAATATGGAAACATTAGAATCAGAGGACATTGCAAATGCAGTCTTGTATGCAATACAAGCACCAAATCATGTTAACGTCAATGAGATATTAATAAGACCCACAGCCCAAGAAAGATAACGAAATCTCTCATAATATATATCTAGTCTCACCAATTGGTATATGAATAACTTTATCCGGTCCTGAGAATGAGAAGAGGTAGAAGAAATTTGAGTACATAGAACTACATTTTCATCCAAAAAGTATCACTATCTCTTTTTTGTAGGCGGATGACTAGTTTAACACAAATTGCTATTAGTTTAATTCTTTGCATATATTAACTATGTAATGATTGAAACGCTATATATTGAACGCAGATTACTTTAATAATATATATACAATTCAATATTTGACCTTATTTATTGCATTATTGGGTAGGTTCGTTTTGTCGAGTTCTTAATAAGGGCAAACCTCTATTTCCTAGAAGAGTTATTGCTATTTGTGATATTATAACACTAATTGAAGATAATGGAAACCAAATACCAGATAAATCCTGGATGCTCTATCTGCTTGAGGTTTTTAATACGCAGAATGTAGCAGTTGAATTGAATCTTATATGTCAGTTTGATAACCAAGATTACTTTGAGGCTATATTTCATGGGGTTAATCAATACAGGTTTAAACACATCTTGCCAATGGTAGGTCATTCGTATCTACGCCAAATCATTATGGATGCTCAGAATAAAATTATCAAGTATATTCTGATCGATCAGAAGACAAAGCAATCAGAAACATTCGATTTATCATTGGCAGATATGAACTTTGATTTTGAAGCTACTAATCACTTTACAGGAATAGAATGGTGGAATAAGATTGATAATTTTCCTTATCCTACGAGATATATAGTTGAAATCTCACTATTAATGTTCGGTTTAGGCGATCGTATAGATTCTGGATCAATAACTTATCTTCCACATAATGCTCTGATACCCAATAATGATGGATCTGGTACCAAATACCCCATTTCATTTCAGAGTATCAGAATCAATGACGATTGTATTTGCTATATAGTACAACCAGGCAATTGTTATACTGGAATACGCTATAATTGTTAATGATAACATGTGAAGTTATTCCATTTATAATAAGTATGTATTAAAGGTGAGTTTTTCTATATTATATAATAAACATCCTATCCCTCAACATAGTACGTCATTACGAATGCGATTCAGTCTATCCATCGCATTATTGTAAGATTCATTGGCAGCTTATTCTCTTTCTCATGAGTGATTAAAGGTACTTTATGTAGCACCCTTTGTATTTGGCTAATACAGTGTCGTAATATGTTTGCTGATAAATCGCATAAATGGAAAGATGCAAGAAGAGAAAAAGATTATAGAGGATAATAATATGACATGCATTGAAACAATGACTTATGATTGAGACGCCGTCAAACACATTATCTATTTGGCTGTTAATTATGAAAAAGTCTTTCCTTAGAATAATTATAATTTCATTGCTGAAGCGCTTTGCTATATCCTATTGCCATTTTGGTAATTTTACTTATTTGACTAATAAAGAAATGAAAATAGTTCCAACCGTTTAGATCTAACAGAAGTTGTAGATGTGCAAAGACTGACATTTGCATCACATTCCTATAGAAGACCATCTTCGTGGAGTTTATCCAGTAATGGACTTAATGCCACAATTACTTCTTTTTCTCCCAATGTAAAAGCTGACTCAATCCTAAGGACTATGGAAAGCATGTTTCTATCCTCTCTTGCAGTATATACTGCGTCACCAATTATTTTAAATTCTTTATGATTCTGCCGCAACCATTGCTTCCATACTCTTGTTCGTTGAAGATTTTCTTCCAGTGATCCAATCGTATAATCCAAATCAATTGCTTCTTCTTTATCAAAGAGATTTAATTTAATCATAGGAATCATAAGATCTCCGCCTATTACTTTTTCGTGCGACTTGTTCAATTTTTCGATAATTTCTTCTTCAATGCTGCTATCTTCTGGTGGTTGTATCAAATCATATTTGGGAAAAAAGTATCCTGCTAAATTTTTGTCCCAGTCATAAACTTTGTAAATTGTATCTTCATATTCCATTTTCCATCTCGTCTTATTTTTTATTCCAAACAATCGATATTATTAGATAGTGAAATGGATATTTGTAAGTTAGTAGTGGCTTGCCATTATTGTAGTTAAATTGAATATTCATGATAATTCTAGAATAACTAATTGGACGATCAGTCATGGGTTTCAAAACTACAAGATTGCATATGAGGACGAGCAGGAAGACTCATTGATTCATGGAAGTGAATATTTTTGCAGTCCCTTTCTTTTGCTAGAAAATCTTCAATACTGCCTGTATATCTTATTATGATATCGTTGTTGAGTGAATCTAATTTTAAATATTCACTTACATTTGTAGCATGTCCTCTATCATAATCAATTTCCCATAGTTCATTTTTGTTATCATTTAAAAGGACATACTCTGTTCCATGTTCCTTTATCTTTTTTTTAGCCATCTTATTATTACATGTATATAATAGAGTAGCAGAGCGAGTTAAAGAATCTACTCAACGAAAAATGTATGTGAAGATGTAGCGTAAATTGTTTGCTTGTTTACACATAACTACCAGCTTTGACTCTTAGCTTTGATGGGATAAATGAGAGCGATAGTTTATTACCTCCTATTTATGTAAATAATATTATAACAAACTATCCAAACTTCAGTAACTCTTTCAGAGTCTTCTTGATACAAACCTCTTTGGAATTATAATTGGATGACAGCGCTTAGAACATCTTGTTTTAGATTTAGAATATCTATAAAACCACTTTCTATTGTTATCGTCCAGTTAAATTATTTGTGAATCTTCCATATACCACTATTGCTGCATTAAATATGACCTACCTATAGTGCGATAACGCAACTGTCTCTCCAGGTTTTGTTTCTCTCTGAGTCTTTATCTTTTTTAGTGCATCTTCAAAATGCTGCATTGATACAATTGCCACGGATGTATTTTTCAGTGCTTCTTCAGGACTAGGATATCTCTGAAGGTATTCATGCAATACCAGAGAAATTGCAGTATTGACAATTGCTGATACATCTGCACCGCTAAATCCTTCTGTCTTATCTGCTATTTTCTTTATGTCTACATCTCGGCTGATCGGCTTACCTTTTGTATGTATTTCTAGAATTTTTTCCCTTGTCTCCACATCAGGGTTTGGTACATATATTATTTTGTCAAATCGTCCTGGCCTTAAGAAAGCTGTATCAATCATGTCTATTCTGTTAGTTGCAGCTATTGTCACTACGCCGTACATTTCCTGTATTCCATCCATCTCGGTAAGCAATTGAGATACCATCATTTCTGTACCTGTGTGTGTTCCTATTCCTCCTTCCGTTCCTATGCCTCCTCTTATTGAAGCAATTGAATCAATCTCATCAAAGAATACCACACATGGTGCTGCTTGTCTTGCTCTTCTGAATATTTCTCTTATTCCTCTTTCAGATTCACCAACCCACTTGCTTAGCAATTCTGGACCCTTTACACTGATAAAGTTAGCCTCAGATTCAGTAGCCACAGCCTTTGCAAGAAGTGTCTTACCTGTACCAGAGGGACCATGTAATAGGATTCCCTTGGTAAGGGTGTGTTTAAGCTCCTTATACAAATCTGGATATCTTAATGGCCATTCTACTGCTTCTTGTAGTTCGCGTTTGACTTCTTCCAGTCCTCCTATTGCAGACCATGGAATATCTGGTGATTCGAGATAAACCTCTCTCATGGCAGATGGCATTACTTCTTTCACTGCGTTTTCAAAATCACTCATTGTCACTATAAGTTTGTTCAAAACTTCAGGAGCAAGCTTCTCATCTTCTAGGTTAAGTTCAGGCAGCAATCTTCTCAAACATTTCATG
>DASQYF010000141.1:0-8738 GCA_035639375.1 Nitrososphaeraceae archaeon | reverse complement strand
AAAAGGCGCAAATATTGACTATATCGACAGTTTAATGGGTTCTGGTTTTAAGATCAACAATCCTAATGTCACCAAAAGCTGTTCTTGTGGACATTCATTTTCTACTGAATAATCCAGGGAATTTAGACTGTGTCCTTTTTAGCTCCCTCTTGTTCTTGTTCTAGTCCTCTTCTCTGTTATTTAACTTGATAGCGAATAATTAAGGCCATAATCCTCTAATTTTTATCGCTTCGACAACTCTATTCACGGCTAATATTGTGCTTGCTTTTCTCATATTGACGTTATATTTCTCATATACATTAAAGACATCGCTGAATGCCTTTGTAATGTTTGTATCAAGCCTTTCATTTACCTCATTCTCAGACCAATATTCTCTCCTTAGGTTCTGTAGCCATTCAAAATAGGAAACTGTAACACCTCCTCCATTGGCTAGGATATCTGGAATTACTAATATATTATTCTTGTATAAAATCTCGTCAGCCTCAGTAGTAGTAGGACCATTCGCTGCTTCTGCAATTATTTTTGTATTGATTTTTCCAGCGTTCTTCTTGGTAATTTGACTTTCGAGAGCAGCTGGTATCAATATAGTACATTCTTGCTCTAGTAAATCCTCATTACTGATGGATTTGGTTCCCGGAAAACCTACGACTGAACCCTTCTTTTCTTTATGTCTTCTCAGAGCACCTACTTGGATACCATTTTTGTTATAAACTCCTCCCTGTGAATCCGATACACCTATGATTTTTGCACCCTGCTCTTCTACAAGCTGAGCAGCAAATTGACCAGCATTACCGAAACCCTGTACAACTATTGTAGCAGTATTCATGTTAATTTGCTGTTTTTTGGCAGCCTCTCGTATAGCAAAAGACAAGCCTCGGCCGGTCGCCTCATTCCTGCCAAGAGAACCTCCAATTGCAAGAGGTTTACCTGTAATAAGTTCTGGCTGGACAAAATTCCCCTTTAGTGCAGAATACGTATCCATAATCCATGCCATTTCTTTTCCACCGGTGTAAACGTCGGGAGCAGGAATATCCACATGTGGTCCAATAATATCGGAAATTCCATAAGCATAACGTCTTGTCATACGCTCAAGTTCGCCTTCAGACATCTCCTTTGGATTGCAAATAATACCGCCCTTACCTCCTCCATACGGTAGGTCTGCGATCGCACACTTCCAAGTCATCCACATAGATAGCGCCTTGACTTCATCAACACTTACTTGAGGATGATATCTGATACCTCCTTTGAAAGGTCCACGAGCATCATTATGCTGTGATCTAAAGCCAGTAAAGACTTTGATCTCGCCACTATCCATTCTAGTAGGAATCGCAATAGTAAGAACCCTTTTTGGATGTGCTATAACCTCATGCATACCGCTATCTAGGTCTATCAGTTTAGCAGCTTCGGCAAGTTGTTTCAAGGCTATCTCAAATGGATTTATTAACGCATGACTACTACTAGAAACAGACATTACAATGGTTGGAAATCGGGATATATTTAAGTGTTGAATATACTACTAATGATTTTTACAAGAAAGGTAAAAAGAGGTAGGTAACGGGTAAGTAACAAATTTCAAAATTCGACCGAATGTTCTTTTTATATCTACGCGACTTCCATGACTACTAGTGATGTATTTTCTCTGTAATCTGAAAACGTAACTGCTCATCAGTCTTGCCTACATAGTCTATGCCAAGTGATTTAGCTATTTCCTCGAGTTTTTCTCGTTCTGATGTAACTGGTCCCAAGATTTTTGGCCCCATAAGATATGTGTTCTGATCAGTATGTTTTTTCATATTTTCCTGCTCCATTCTGAATAACTCTCTTGCTTTTTCATATTCCCCTGATGCTTTTCCAAATGTTCTGGAAAGTTCTGGTAATTTCTTTGGTCCAAATACTAAGATAAGACCTAAAATTATTATGATCGCCCATTCCGATCCACCGATATTCATTATCATGCTAGATAACGTCATTGTTGTTGTTTATTGATTCCAACTAGAATTAAATGTTTAATTGGTCCTTCTTCTATTAGAATTTAAAAAAGAAATTGAGTGCTTTCGGCAAATAATACATCCTCGGACTGATCCAATAAGAAATTGCAAAATAACAAAGCCGTACTTTAACGCTGTTTAAAAGGCTCTCAACTGAGAATATCGCTAATGCAAAACACCAGGTCATAGTGGTTTATTATAATATTCTATTCATCAATAATACTAATCCTGTTCATTCTTAATCTTATCTTTATTACAAATGTATTATAATACTGCTTATTAAATAGGCAACAATAATGATTAAATCTAGTTATCTTGATATTATTTCAACAATGGGTTATCGTTCAATAGACAGCGATACAATTGACCATCTACGTGAATATATCGACATGCTTAACGAGGAATCCCAGAATGGTTCAGTCATAGTTGTCGAAGGAAAGAGAGATGTAGCGGCCCTCTGTCGTGTAGGATTTAATGGTAATCTAACAGTATTCCATCATTTTAGAGGCATAACAGATTTTGTTGATAATTACCATCTAAATAGAAAGAAAATAATTCTTCTCCTTGATATGGACAGAACAGGCAAACAATTAACCAGTAAGTTAGTGACTCGACTTCAGTGTAAAGGAAATAATGTCACTTTATTCTATAAAAGAGCCTTGGCAAAAATTACTAATGGAAAGGTCAGACACGTAGAAGACCTCATAACCTACGCACCCCATTTGTCAGGGATTACTGGCTCACGAAAAGATCTTTATTTTTACATATGAAATTACGCTAAATTAATGCGTTTAGTAATAGCGGCGCAGAAACTCCTATTTACTTAATTCATCCGAGTATGATACGTCAAAGCACTTATATTCAAGCCAGACCACTTTAATTTACTTAATAGTAATATGAGGTTATGGAATTGCCTAGCACAGGTATTGTCAAGTATCACGTTAAATTAAGATTCGAAGTTGATGGGTTGGTTGAAAAGGCCGATATCATAGGTGCCATTTTTGGACAGACGGAAGGTCTTTTAGGACCTGAAATGAATTTAAACGAATTGCAGAAAGTTTCCAAAGTCGGTAGAATAGAAGTTAATGTAGATACAAAACCGAATATGGCAAAAGGAGATGCATTAATTCCTATGAGTACAGATATTTCAACTGCGGCATTAATTGCTGCAGCAATTGAAAGTATCGACAAAGTAGGACCATTTCAAGCCAAATTTGCTTTGGTTGGTATCGATGACATTCGAGCAATAAAGAAAAAGGTCATTGTTGACCGTGCCAAAAAGATTGTGCAAGAATGGGCAACAAAGACAATCAGTGAAGGAGAAGAAATGCTCAAAGATGTTTATGACGCGACCAAACCAGGCAAACTTACTGCATTTGGTAAAGCACAGCTTGCATGTGGTACGGGCGTGTTTGATTCTGATTGGATAATACTAGTTGAAGGCAGGGCCGACGTTATCAATCTCTTACGAGCGGGCTTTGATAATGCAATTGCTATTGAGGGTGCCAAAATAGATGAGACCGTCACTAGATTGACAGAAGGCAAAAAAGTTATTGCATTTTTAGATGGGGATAGAGCTGGCGATTTAATACTAAAAGAGTTGCAAGGACTGGTACAAATAGATAAGGTCTTAAGAGCTCCTTCTGGTAGAGAAGTTGAAGAGTGTACTCCTCTCGAAATTGCAGACATTTTAAAGGAAGCTATACCTTTTGTATCTGCTAATGGACAACAGTCCCATTCACTTCCGCAAACACAGTCAGACCATAGACAAACGCAGAAACATGAGAAACAGACTCAATTTGACAGAGACGAGCAGCAGGAGATCCATGCTGTACCCAGTGGGAATGAACATAAAGACATACCCGAGATTCTTTCAGTTGTGAGAGAGGTTTATCCGCAGATTAACGAAACCCTAGAGGCAATAATATTGGATAGTTCGATGAAGACACTCCTCAAGATACCAGTTTCAGACGTGGTGAAGAAACTTGATAGCACAGAAGGAGCTAAGCTCTTGGTACTTGACGGTATTGTCACACAGAGATTGGTTGAAGCAGCAGATAAAGTTGGAATTGAATATATAATAGGCCATAGAACGGGCGAGATTAAAAAGTCTACTGACATTAGAGTTCGAACTTTTGGGGACATGGGAATCACCAACTAAACAGAATGGTAGATCTAAAGTTACAGCATATACTTACTATAATACAGGTTTTGAGATTAGGAGGCCGTCATGATTTTGTCGAGGTCACTACAACAGATCTAGCTAAAGCAATAAAGAGATCACAACAAGCTGCTTCCAAGCATCTTTTGGAGCTGGAAAATGTAGGCTATATTCAACGCCTTAGAAATGGCCAAAAATATCGGGTTAGAATTACAGATAAAGGTTTTTTTGAGATTGATAATTTATTATCTATTATTAAGTCTGCTATTGAATCTGGCCCTGATACAATTGCTTTCAAAGGCAATATTATTTCTGGAATGGGCGAGGGTGCATACTATATGTCGTTGGATGGCTATCGCAAACAATTCAAGGATAAGCTCGGTTACATTCCGTATCCAGGCACACTAAATGTTAAACTTGTAGACCAAGTATATAGGAATGCGAGACGGGAGTTAAGTAATTTTCCTTCTATTTTCATAGAAGGTTTTAGGGACAGTACTCGTACCTACGGATGGGCTAAATGTTATTTGGCTTTCATTAATAATAATGCAATAAAGAACGCTGCTATACTTCTATTAGAAAGAACGCATTATGATGATAGTATGTTAGAGGTTATTGCACCCTATTCTATTAAGGAATCTCTCGGGGTTCAAAATGGGGACCCGATTAGTCTTAAAGTATACATCAATAACGCTAAATCTCAAATTCTATAAAAAGACTCACCTAACTCATCTTTAATTTTTGAACTTTTTGTTTTGGGAATTGGCGTATTTAGTCTTATAACTCTAATATTCAGATTTCTATTTTGACAATTTTCTGCGATATCTTTTTCGCTATGAGCTTGATCATAACCTAGTGCAATAATATTGGGCTTGACATATTCTACGGTATCGTAGAGTGTTCCCTCCTTTCCTATAACAGCAAGATCTACTAAATTTAAAGATGATACAAGCTCCTTTCGCAATACTTCATTGTGATATATTCTTCGATCTTTTTTTATATTTAACGCAGTAGATGTTCTTGCAACCACTACTACAAGCACATCACCTTGTGCTTTCGCCGCTTTCAATGTATGAATGTGACCTGGATGAATTAAATCAAATACGCCACCAACTAAAACAACCTTCAAAACATCTCTTCCAATGAAACTGAGTTTAGAGTTATCGTTTTTTTCTATAAAACCGCGTTCTGAAAGTTGCTCAACTTTTGATCTGTACAATTCCTTTCCTATCGGTAATCTATCCTTGATTCTATCATATGATGATACCTGAGGCTCCAATGTGCTTACATATAATGAAGCAAGAATTGCTTTATCCAATGGGTCCATAATTTATTCCGAAGATATCTATAAGTAAAATAAACAATGCGTTATTATTAGTACCGAAATACCAGATCAAGAGTGGTTCAAATTATGGATATTCATCAGCAAATATATATATTAATCAGATAAAACAAAAACAAGAAATCATAATCAAAACAATAAAGGGGCCCTCCTTGAAAGATTAGTTCTTGAGACAGTTGAAAGAAATACTATCATAATAACGTTCAGATCATCCATTTTATGGTAGGGTTAACAAATTCCGTAATATGCCTACTTCTGATAGAAATCATGTTACATACTTTCTCTCCGAATAATGACAAATAACATAAGACATTGAAAAGTGTTCGGATGAGAAAAATATGAAAATTTTTAAAAAGGATCATCTTTGTACATTCCGAGTTTTTGATTATGAAAAAGAGAAGAATAAAGAAACAGCAACAATAACAAGAATCAAATATACAGATCCGGGCAGTTTTAGCAGTTTTTGGTACATACTGCTAATTATTATTCCGTAACAAGGTTGTCATGTATAATTACAATACAATATTCTTCTTATGTTATAGATAAGCGGATAAGGCGTGTAATATATATCCCCATAGCAATGAACGAGTAAAAAATTGTACTAGTTGTGGGTCGCAATATTTATCCAGACGATAAATAGTTGTAAATTAATTAAAAATGATGGTATTTATTACTTGTAGGTTTTTAAGGTGTCTGCGATCCAATCAACATCCTCTTTGATTTTTGCAAGACGACCGATTTTCATACAATCTCTTATATCTTTGGATCTCATCTTTCGCCATACTGCATCAGCAGACGCACTAGCAATTTCAGATGATACTCCTTCTTGAGCAAGTATATGCACTGCGATATCACGGAAGTTCTCATATCTATATTGCTTAAAATGTAATACAATAAATCTAGAAAGCAGTGGAGTTAACATACGTTCTGTACCATTGCTAGTTGCAAAGACCCATGTTTTCATTTGTGTGTTACGAGTCTTTTGATATTTTGTTTCGGCTATAATTCCTGTTTCCATCAAACTCAAAAGCGCTGTTTGATCTTTCATTGGCATATGTTCTATCTCGTCTACGATCAAGTATCTAGGACGTTGTTTGAAAAGATAATCGATCATTCCTGACTTTGTGCTGTGGCTACCGAGAGTAAAAAATGATCGTTCTAACTTGATGCAGTCTAACATAAAAAGTGTCTTAGCAGATGCAGGTGGTCCAACTAGCAAAATGTGCACGGGCTTTTCGGCAGAGAATGACATTCTAAATAATTTTTTAACGTCATTATATCCTACAATATTATTAAAAAGTTGATCGGATGTAGAATATTCATTATTTTCTGAAAACACCCTTTCGATTTTTTTCATGCCTATTGGCAGTTCCTTGGCTGGACACATGTCTCTAATTAGTTTAACATCGTTATAGACGTAGTTGCAAAAATCAAATGTTAAAATGGTCTATGATCATAGACTATCCAAGAAACAGAATGTGATGGTATGCAGCATATAAATTGATTAGCAAGATATAGTATAAGCGCGGGTCGATGAAAAAAAAGGTCTATCTAACAAGAACCATACCTGAGCCAGCTCTTTCAATCTTGTCAAAAGAATGTGATATAGTGGTAAATAAAAAACCAAGTCCTCCTACAAAAAAAGAGATTATTACTAATATACGCAATATGGATGCAATTCTGTGTACATTATCGGATAGAATAGACGGAGAAGTTATGGATGCAGCCGGGTCAAATCTCAAAGTAATCAGCTCATATAGCACAGGCTATGATCATATAGATATAGAAGAAGCAAACAGAAGAGGTATATATGTTACGTTTACATCAGATATCCTTGCTGAAGCCACTGCTGATCTAACATTTGCCCTTATTCTTTCGACAGCACGGAGAGTTGTTGAAGCAGATAAATTTGTTAGAAAAAAACATTGGAAATTTGGATGGACGCCTAACTTATTTTTAGGATCAGATGTGAACGGCATGACCTTAGGGATATTTGGATTAGGCAGCATAGGTGCCGCTGTGGCAAGGCGAGCTACGGGATTCAATATGAAGATATTATATTATAAGCGAAACCGCGTAGTTCATCAACTAAATCATCCTATAGCAAATTATGTTGATATAAATAGGCTTCTAAAAGAAAGCGATTTTCTATCAATACATGCAACTCTAAACAAAGATAGTTTTCATTTTTTTAACGAGGTAAATTTTAGAAAAATGAAAAAAACAGCATTCTTAATTAATACTTCAAGGGGCCAAATCATCTACGAGAGAGATTTAATAAAAGCATTGAAAAATAAATGGATCTCAGGCGCAGCCCTTGATGTCTATGAAAAAGAACCAATATCTTTTTCTAATCCCCTACTGAGAATGAAGAATGTAATAATTCTACCGCATATCGGTAGTGCGACATATCAGGTTCGCTCTAAAATGGCTAGAGTGGCAGCTGAAAATTTGCTCAATGTATTAAAAGGTATAGAACCATTATATGTTGTAAATCCTCATTTGAAAAAAATGTGAACAAATGACGTTTTATAATAAAACAGCCCAACTATTATTAATATTAAATAAGAATAGATCGTGACAATTTAGTTCTTGCATTTTTATTTTTTATATGTGAAGTATTCTTTATTCAGATATCTCAACTAAGGTTATCATTTTTATGGAATCAATTCAAACATCTTTCTTGACACAAGTAGTATCTCGCTTTGAAGATACCTCATAGTAATCATCATCGGTACCCCTTATACAATCTGTTGATACAATTTTAACGGGCTGAATTTTTATATCGCCAGCAGGAACATTGCCTGTCGATTGCATAACTTTAAGTCGTTCTTCTAATCCATTCCTATGATCGTTGCATACTACTCCAATCATATAGTCTTCAGTTAGAGATGCTATAGAAACAATATAAGAGGATGACATATAACAATCCTTGCCGTTTACTCTAACGCAGCAATGTTTTGGTAATAGCATAATCAATATAGTAAAAGGCAAAAATATATATTCTTAGATCATTCCATGATTTGATTATTCATTCTACAGTTTTTTATTATCGAAAAGGTGTGATAAGTAGTCACATTCCTAACAAATAATTTAAAAGAAAAAATGAAACATTTGGCTGAATTCACACATATTGCAAGACATGCATTTCATTTATTAATGAGTCTATTCACTAGTGACTTAGCTTTTCTTCTTTTGCTTCTTTTTCTAAAGCTTTTCTTAGCATATCCATATGTCTTTTTCTATC
>DASQYF010000140.1:0-2217 GCA_035639375.1 Nitrososphaeraceae archaeon | reverse complement strand
CATATTTTGAGCTGGTATGAACTCTAGGTCTGCAGTCCCTCGTCTTTGTAAATCTATCAAAGTTTCATATCCTGTTCCATTAGCATTAACAGTATATACCTTTCCTATAGGATTATCAGTAACATAGTAATGCATTCCAGTAGCATCGGATTCTATTCCATCAAGACCACCTACAGGAGTAGTCGTTCCCTCATTTCCTAGACTGCTTATTGTCTTATTTTCTAAATCAACAATCTTCATGCCGGCTCCTGGTTTACTGAGATCTGATCCCAAGGAAACAACAATTAGTTTGTTTTTATTATTGTCAACATACAAACCATTAGGACTATTTAACTCTGGGCTTTGTAACCAAACTTGTAAAGATGTATTGTTCTTAAGGTTCGTATCCAACTTGTAGATAGTATTGGTGCCTGTATCAGATACATAGATATTTCCATGATTATCAGATGCAACATCATTAAGAAAAGCGCTTCCTGGTGCGGTATAGTGTTTGATTATCCTTCCATTTGCAATATCTATCTCGACAAGATCTGTTATATCTGAAACATATAATTTGCTATCATTATAAATAACCATACCTTTTGGGGCATTTAGTCCAGTTATCCAGTTTAATTCAGTTATAGTCCCATTAGAAGGATAGACCTTAGAAATAAACCCTTTCTTATCTTTTTCATCCGGTTTTCCATCTATATTAGAAACAAATAAGGTATCCTGTTTTGGGTCATAAACTACTGATTCTGGATTCTTTAGTATATCTGGTGTTTCCCATACTTTGTTAATCTTTATCTGCTCTTGTTGTTGTGCTTGTACTACTTGGTTATTATTCAACATAGTGTTAAGCCCAGTAGATAATACCATTCCTGATGTTGCTAATATAAGTAAAGCATAGACTAATGATTTCTCTGAAAGTCTTCTATTATTTGCAATCAATATTCAAATGTTGTGCAACATAATTAATTAATTAAGCAGATCCTGTTAAATTGAATTGGAATTCTATTTTAGAAGTGCTAGCACCAACGGCTACCACCAACCTGATTATTACGCATTCCACTACATCTCCTCTGGATGGAATAATTGAGTCATTGTGTCCTGCATTCCGCCGAACCCGCTAACTATACGGGTTCTTATACGGTAGAGAATAGAGTAATTATTGCTGGCATACTGGAGAAAAGAGTGAGTAATTAAGAAATGGCAATGAAACTATCCATGACATTAAGTCATATTACAACTGTACCTAATTCTATTAACTTCAATATAATTAGTGAATTTTATCAATATATGAAGGATATTGGGATATCTGAAAACTATCAAATCAAAACCTCAAAGCAATCATTAGTTGTGGAAAGTTTCTAGGAGCTGAAATACTGAGATGAGAGAATACACGTATATACATATATAATAATGTATATATCTAGGCCAAGAAATTATAAGAAGCAAAATGGCAACACCAGCAGGAGCAGTACAAATGGAAAGGAAGTCTATCAACTCTCCCGATGAAGTAAGGACATTTGATAAAGGCAAACTTGAATTAACAACTTTTACTAATGGTACAACGATTGGCAGAATAACGCTTGAACCGGGATGGAGTTGGGAAAAATGTGTCAAACCGATTGTTAAAACTAATAGCTGCGAAGCACCGCATACACAGTATATGATATCTGGACATATTAAAGTTGTAATGGATGATGGCTCTGAAGAACAGTTTGGTCCTGGTGATACTGCTGTAATTCCATCTGGCCATAATGCATGGGTTGTTGGAGATGAACCAGTAGTTGCAATCGATTTTACAGGATTAAAGAACTACGCAAAAGAAGGAGGACCACGATAAGCACGATTATAAAGTCTGGGATGGGCTCAAGAGATCAATTCACATAGATGTCGATGTATTTGATATTCCAACAATAAGAGTGTGGAGGACGAAGGTAAAACAGTTTGATTACTTGATTGACGGCCGGAGAATTTACTGCAACGTTTGTTATCTTTGCAGTAAAAGAAGGAAGCTAAAGCATATTGTCAAAGAAAATGTTAAAGTCGTATTATCAGAAAATAAAAAGTAATATCGTTATCTTTTGCAGCATTATTTCAGACAGTAAAAGATGATCCACAAATAGTTAATTTAATTTGCATTATACCCAGTGGAGACGATGGTGAACACAAAGATAACAGCATTACCAATTATCTTCAATCCCATAAGGATAGCTTATTGGCTTTAGCAGA
>DASQYF010000139.1:0-2176 GCA_035639375.1 Nitrososphaeraceae archaeon | reverse complement strand
TTTGATACAGCACATAACGTAGCACATGCTTTAAAGGACGCAGCCTATTTTGTTAATATTATCGGACTAGCATTATCAAGTATTCAATATAATACAAGATTAAGAGAAAGTAATAGAAATTTAATAGAAAGTAATGCTAGGTTAAAAGAAAGAAAAGAAATAATTCGCTCTCAGTTAGAGAAGCTAAAAGAATCAGATAAGATGAAAGATGAGTTTATCAATGTAGCAGCACATGAACTTCGAACACCTATTCAACCGATACTTGTTTTATCTAAGATTGTACGTCCTAAGGTAGGTGATAAAGAATCTGGATACATGGATGCCATTATAAGAAATGCAAAAAGATTACAACGACTTACAGAAAACATACTAGATGTTACAAAAATAGAAAGTCAGTCACTAAAACTAAACAAGGAAAGATTCAATCTAAATGATGTAATAACAAATGCCATAGATGATATAATACTAGATAGAGAATTTAAGAATGAAAAGAATGGCTATAATAATACTGATTATATAAAATTACTGTATAGACCTACGGATATTTTTGTAGAAGCAGACAAAGCCAGGCTTGCCCAAGTTATCTCTAATCTATTAAGCAACGCTATAAAATTCACAAAAGAAGTAGGAGGATCTATCTCTGTCAATACAGAAAAGGAAGACAATCATATTCTTGTTAGTGTAAAGGATACAGGTAGTGGAATAGACTCTGAAATTCTACCAAGGCTATTTTCAAAATTTGTCACAAAATCTTATCAAGGTACTGGCTTGGGATTGTTTATCTCTAAAGGTATCATAGAAGCTCATGGTGGCAAGGTATGGGCTGAGAATAATGCTAACGGAAAAAAAGGATCTACTTTTTACTTTGACTTGCCAGTTATTAATCAACAACTAAAGGTAAATGTGGTCGACAAATAATTAATATGAGAGAGTATTAATGGTTGATGATGAAACCTGATGTTATTTAACGATAAAAATTGATTGATTCTTTTGTTCTGAGAATTCATCTGGTGTCAGTTTTTTGCAAGTCCAACTTGAACACTCAAAGAACGACATATTACTGAGAAAAAGAGAACGTGAAATGTGCATACCTATAGTTTTTTTGAATGTCCATGTTTTTGGATATTGTATTTTGAATCAAATAAAAAACAAGCCTTGCTAACAATACTGTACATGTCAGCTATTGTACATGAAAGTTTCTTTCTGTTCAACTTTTTCTTACAATATTCTATATCGAAAAATGACCAGCAAACACTTGATACCCTACTCCATCCATCTTTTATCCTTGTTTTATCTGCTCATCTTCCGCCGCTGCTGCTGATGGAAAGTCTGTATCTTTATGCAGTCCTTTATACACTCCAGCTGCTATTATTCCTCCAATAATGGGTGCTATCCAGTAAAGCCAATTATAGTCAAAGTTTCCAGCAATCAATGCAGGGCCAAAAGAACGTGCTGGGTTTAGCGATCCTCCACTAATAGAACCACCAAAAATAACATTGAATCCAAGTGTAAATCCTACTGCGACTCCTGCTAATGGTGCTATCTTGATATTTTTAGATGTAGTTGCTGCTAATACTACATATACAAGAGTAAATGTCATAACAGTCTCTAATACAAATGCTCTAGTAACGTTTCCATCTGCAGGAAGTGTTACACTTGCTGCCATAGAAGAACCAAAAATAGCATAGACTACAGCTGCACCAATAACAGCACCTATTATTTGACATATAATATATAATACTGCTTCTTTTACTCCTAATTTTCTTGCTACCAGCAGTCCTATTGTAACAGCTGGGTTAACCTGAGCTCCAGAGCGATACCCAATAGCATAAACTATTGCAGTTAGTGCTAGCGCATGAACTAAACCTATTCCAATTACTCCTAGCTGACCACTATCAGAATATACAGTAGCTGCTGAAGCAATTGCATAAACAAGTATAAAAGTACCAACAATTTCTACTAGGTAGTTATATTTTGAACTTGCCATGAATTATCATCAATTCTTGTTCTTTCAAATAAAGGATATTTCAACTAATTATTATTATTTTGTGTTATGATGTCTTAGAAGAATATTGCAAAACTTTGTTTTGATTTATTAAATTAATCAATCAATCAGCAATATCGCCTTTACTATTATGATAGCTTTCTTGCTCTTCTATTCTGTAGGTATCCCTTT
>DASQYF010000138.1:0-11509 GCA_035639375.1 Nitrososphaeraceae archaeon | reverse complement strand
GGAAAGAAGACAGCGTGAAAAACGTATGGCACTCTTCCTAGAATTAACTTCCTATCAAAAAGTCCTATCCTTCTATAATTGTAATTTTAAAGCATAGGTTCAGACCACATTCTTTGGAGTAACAGAATGTGACTGCAGATTAAAAATAGTAAATTCCTCCTGGGACAAGATACATTATTTGCACTCTTCATAACCCTTACTGCTGACCTGTGTGTTTTGATTAGCTCCAATATGACTCCAAGCACCATTCATTGTCTTAATATCTTGGTAACATACAGCCGTCCACAAGATTATTATCCAAAAGCTTTATAATATTATTCTTTATTCAATTATTCCCTTTCCTAACTCTTCAAGAAATGCAATTTCTGACAACCGTTTTCTTTGCCGAGGTGCAAATGCCTTCTCTCTTAATCTTACTGGTAATACGAGATGTGAATCCTGATATCCTATCGCTATCATGACCCCCACTTCAAATTCTTCAGGTATCTTAAAAAGTTCCCTAGCTTTTTGTACATTAAAGCCACCCATCTCATGCATGATTAGACCCTGATTAAACGCTTCAAGAAACATATTCTCATTTGCTGCTCCTAAGTCATGAAAATGAAGTCGATTATGATTTCCATTATCATAATAGGCCTTTCTTGTTATTGCACAAATAAGTATTGGAGCTCTTTTGGCATAATCATTTATTTCATTTAAAACTGATTGAGCTAGATTCAATTTTTCTAGATTATCATTTGTAAAAACAAGGTAGCGCCATGGTTGTTCGTTACGTGAAGATGGAGCCCATCTAGCAGCCTCAAGAATAGACAACAATTTTGATTTTTCTACAGGTCTTGTAGAAAATGCTCTTGCACTCCATCTTCTTGCTATTATATCATTTATGGGAAAATCTGTCTTTGCTGTTTTTATTACTATTTCTTTGTCACATTCAGTCAATGAACGCCCACACTATTGGTTAATTCCATTATAAGTGTATAATGAGAACCTATGCAGAGATATAGAAACATTGAATTGTTATCTTGAGCAGATACTAACTCTTAACACGTTCATCAATTAATTGTTTGTCTATATACCTATTATTAGGCGATGATTTTGGAGTCTTTAAAAGAATATGGCCATGATTTAATCCCTAAGTGAATGAATTATGGTCAAATTATATCGTGTTGTTCTCTCTGCTTTTGGCAGTTTAACTGTATTATGACAGCAATACGGTTTCTGCTATCTACCTTGATATAACAGAAAAAATATCTGCATTACACTCGACTGTAATATTGTCCCATTTGAATTGTTGTATTATTACTGCAAAAAATAATGCCGGAGGCGGGATTCGAGCCCGCGACCTTTCGATTATGAGTCGAACGCTCTAACCATGCTGAGCTACCCCGGCAAGCTCAGCAGCGTTTCGCATCCAGAATTCTCTTAAGACATAATATAATCTATTCAAACATACGACGCATATCGCCTTCAAGTATACCTGTTCCTGCGTGAAGCCTATCGATATGTTTTGACAATGCCTCTTTCGTGTCAAATGGAGAATCGCAGTAGGGACAAGTCAGGTTGGCTGAGCTGTTATCTTTCATGTAGACAATAGCTTTTGGATTAATTATGCAAACCGGTGTTCCGCGAAGGGCGGTATCTGCTGTAGATATAGTTGCCATCTGGATCTTTTCAAATATATCATCCCTAGAAACCATACCGAGAACGGCTGCATTTGAACTAACTATTATCTGTCTCACATCGTTTTTGTCCATAATAGAAAGTGCTTCTTGAACTGAGGTTTTAGGATCCACAGCAAGTACGGGGCTTGTCATAATTTCGCGAAGTTTGATTTTTGATGGATTTCTACCTTGAGAAATGACCTTGAAAAGTATATCTGTCTTACTTAATATGCCGATAACTTCTCCATTGTGTGAAGCAAGGACGCTTCGTGTATTTCTATCTTTCATAAGTTTAGTTGCTTCATCAACAAACCTATCGCTTTCAAGAATAATCACGTTTGTATTTAATATGATCTCAATAGGCGAAGATAGAAGTGAAGTAATATTATCTGGAACATAAGACGAATCTTTCACAGTGAAGAAAAGTCAACTCATTTATTTATAGTTGATGTTGTCTAATATTGGTTTTTGCTTGTATGTTCAATTATTTCTTCTCTTTTTACACAAAAGTATTTTGTCAGCCGTTTTTTTCATTAATGAGGTTAACTTTGAAATTATCTTTCTTAAATAACTTGACTTCTTTTTTCTGTAATCTATTATACGTAGTAATCCTGCAGAACTTTCGAATAAGATCTTTAAGAATGATTCTTATGCTGTGAAGACTGAAGAACTGCAAGTACTTGAAGGATCATTTGTATATACACATTTTTTTTCATATTAATGTGATAAGATGGCTACTGATACAGAACGTTCCAAATAACTAGCAATTCTGCTTCCTTATCTCATTCGTTATCAAAGAAAATTAATGAAAGAAATTTTTCTAACTCTCGTTCTGTACCACCCGCATTCCTTCTAATGGCACTTCCTCTCTAGTTGGATAAAATTCTTTTAGCTTGCTGTAGGAGTAATCGTCAACCCACTTGAATTTGCGTTGAAGAGTAGTAGTATAAATCTTCTTCCAGTCAAGATCTATGTAATTTAGCCAAGCCCTCATCACACGTGGATCAATATAATTTCTCAGCGAGGTTCCGAGGTTATAATCACGTGTTTCCTTCTGTAGTTTAACCTGCATTTTTAGCTTTTCCAATCTCTCTTCAAGTTTCTTCTTCTGAATTTCTGTCTTCCACTTCTTTGCCGCAATATCAGATTTGATTTTTTTTATAGAATATTCCTTCTTCCTTATAGATTCTTCAAATTTCTCTAATGCTCTTCTACTTGCAGGATTCTTTGGATCTATCCCTTTTTTATGATTGCATGTGATTGCAGCTTTCAGGTTTGCCATTTTCGTAAGGTAGATTTTCTCCATTTCCGATGAGTTCTTGTCTACCTTTATCTTCGGATCTGACAGTTCTTCCTTGACCGTTTTTGTAGCAATATATGTTCTAAAGACTTTTGCCGTTAATCCCGGGACATTTTTGGGATCAACATTCCGCAGGAATATATTCACCTTGCTAGAAGTAATCCTGTCAAAAATCTGTGAATTACTTTCCTTTTTATTCATAAATAATTTAAGATTCTTGTATAGACCTTGCGTATCCGGAGAATTAACCACAAGTGTTTTTTGCCAAGGGACACTATCTTTTCCTAAGAAATTAAATTCTATTAATTGTTTACCATCCTTTTCTGGGAAATTAATATGTTCAACTCGGAGAGTAGATGCGCCAACTGTATCAGCTTCCTCGGGATCTTTTTCGTCACCAACTCGCATTGCGAGTTTGAAAATGAGATAACATACTGTGGCAATCTTCTTCCGATTTATGTCATTAGAATTGAGCATTATCCTGATAATTTGCTTTTGCACTTTGCCTATGTGTTTTTCTAGCATCTTTGATTTGTCATATTTTTCTTTGTCATTACTCTGTCTAAGCACAGCTGAATCGTGAAGCCATACATATTTTCTCTTGCCAGTTAGTTTCTCAATCCATGTAGCAAGCCATGTGGAAGAATGATCGTGAACAATATTCTTCCAGGCACCCTCTGGAACAGAAGCGTCTTCGCCCAGATTAAGGATCACATCCTGAGCCCTTACTCGTGGCTTCCATTTTCCACGTAATGGATGCTGGCCTCTTCCCATAAATAACCCCGGAGGCTCTACTAGCCAATTGGCTATTTCTACTTCTATACCATCTACAATCGCCTTACCGTAGATGGATTTGAGTCTTTCTCTCTCTTGCTTTCTCTCCAAAGATATTTTCCTTTTCTCTTCTCTAGGAAGATTCTTTATTCTATCGATCTCTGCTTCTTTCAATACATTGTCACGATCTACAAGTCTAAATGCTTCGGAAAAATCAATATCTTTTATAGTATCAATATTTTGGAACCTGTCAGGCAATAACATTCTCAGATCATTTAGAAAATTTATTTGAAAAACGGGATCCTCAATGTAATGTGTATTCTTTTTCTTTGCCCATGCATAGACTAGTTCCTCTTGGTCTCGGTTTAGAATAAATCGTTCACCGCGAATAGTAATACCTATCCCTCGGGGCTGATATTCGGGTGGAAATGCCACGCCCCTATGTTCAAGAGTATTCCATTTTACATTGGCCATGGTATTAGTAGTAGTCGTAGTAGCAAAAGATTCCATCTACATTATACAAGATGATAAGCATCTACTACCATTCTTAAACCTTACCTAGTGGTTCTTCATTTGTTTTCTTAATTATTCAATTTACGTTTGATACTCAAGGTAACATAATAATGACCTATGATCTCGTACCATTTCTTATTAATGCTAATCTCTCTGCTGTTTGTTCGAGCGTAACAATACCGACGAGCATTTGTTATGGCTAATCTGGAACTCTCTTATATAGATGAAGAAGATAGTAATGCAATATTTCTCAGATTGAAAAATAGTTAACTTAAAGTATAATCTCTACTACTTGATCTTTAGAATAAAATATGCCGAGAGCATTCGTATTGTTGAACGCTGATCTTGGTTATGAATCAACTTTAGCTGCAGATATGAAAAGCATTCCTGGCGTAAAGGAAGCCTACACAGTGTATGGTGTTTATGATATCATGATTAAAGTTGAAGCCGATTCAATGGACAAGTTAAAAGAATTCATAAGCAGCAAAATAAGGAGAGTAAAAGGCGTAAAATCTACGTTAACGATGCTTATCATGGATAATTAATTATCCATTCTTATTTTTTATTTTTATTTCATTCTTTACCACATGCTCTATCTCTATATCTAAATGTGTCTAGCTTGATCAATTCTTGATATGATCCAAATTCCCGCGGATCCATATTATCTAATTCCGTCTCAGAGCTATCGTCATAATCTAACTCTACAGGGTAGATTTTTAGCAATTTATATGTAGTAGAGCGCTGGGCTGGTATTCTTCCAGCTGATCTTATTATAGATCTAATTTGTTTTGGTTTCATTAACTGCCCATATTGCGCTCCTGCTGCAGTTGAAATACTCTCATTGATTAACGTACCACCAAAATCATTGGCGCCTGCCGCAAGTAACAATTGCGACATCCTTGGACCTTCCTTAACCCATGAAATCTGAATATTATTGATATATCCGTGTAACATGATGCGTGATATAGCATGCATTTTAATGACTTCATTGCCATCTGCTCCAGGTCGAATATTTGGTATTATATTATGGTTGTACATGGGAGCCTCGCTATGGACAAAACTTAATGGTACAAATTCAGTAAATCCATGTGTCTCTTTTTGAATACTCCTTATCAAGGAAAGATGTTTGGCTTTATGCAATGATGACTCAATATGTCCATACATAATAGTCGAGGTAGTAGGAATTTGCATAGAATGAGCAATCTTTACAACGTTTATCCAGTCTTTAGAAGATATTCTTCCTGGCGAGATAGTATCTCGCACTTCTTGATCTAGGATTTCGGCGGCTGTCCCTGGAAGACTGCCTATTCCTGCTTCCTTTAACATTTTCAGGTATTCTTCAACGGATAATTCCGACCTAATTGCTCCATATAATATCTCTTCTGGCGAAAATGCATGAATGTGAATATTAGGTAATTCTTTTTTCACAGCATTACAAATGTCTATATATAAGTGACCGTCCATTTTGGGCGGCAGGCCTGCTTGTATGCAGATTTCTGTAGCACCCAAATCTGACGCTTCTTTAGCTCTTCTAACGATCTCTTCTACAGGAAGAAAATAACCTTCTTCTTGACGAAAGTCTCTACTGAATGCACAAAAACCACAGCGTTTGATGCAAACATTTGTGAAATTAATGTTTCTATTTATAACATACGTCACATTGTTTCCAACAGTTTGCTTGCGTAACTCATTAGCAACAAGCACAATCAGGTTCATTTCGGTCCCAGTAGAATCAAAGAGTTCAATTGCTTGGTCCTCTGAAATATCTCTACTGCTGAGCGCTCGATCTAGAGTGGAGGAAATTAAAGGATCGATTTCCTTTAATAGAGAATCAAGAGTCAATTTAGATAATCCTCGCGCACGAGCCCTGATTCATCTGAAAGAAGGTTCACGTAATTCTTGAGACTGTCTGTTATAAAGCCATTATCTTTTACTATAAATTCTGGATAGATTGGCAGCCGTGCTCTAAATTTGTAGCCTCTATTTTCAGTAACTTCTTTTACAGATTCAATACTTGGCCAGGGAAACTCTGGATTTACATAGTCAATTGTCACAGGGGAAATCCCGCCCCAATCATTAATTCCGGCATCCAAATATTTTCCAAAAACATTGGGATTGAGGTTGGGAGGAACTTGAATATTAACTTCTGGCATTACCATTCTAGCAATCGCTATGCTCTTTATAAAATAATTATATGTAGGAGGCGGAGACTTTTCCATCCAGGTCTCAGGCTTTGGTGCAAAGTTTTGCATTATTATCTCTTGAATATGACCGTATTTTTGGTTAATCTCTTTAATCGCAAATAAGGAATCTACGAGTTCTTCTGGGGTCTCCCCTATTCCAATAAGTAAGCCTGTGGTAAGAGGTATTCTCAATCTTCCTGCATTCTCCAATGCTTTCATTCTGACTTTGGGATTTTTACTTGGAGCCATCTCATGGGGCATACCTTTTTCGCTCAATCGTTGACTAGCAGATTCAAGCATCATGCCTAGGCTAACATTGGTCTCTTTTAATAACAACATATCCTTTTGTGTTAGGCTACCAGCATTAGTGTGTGGAAGCAAGCCTGTCTTCTTAAGTACCATTTCACTTAATTCGTTTACGTATTCAACAATTGATGAACACTCCACAGATTTTAGCCATGCTTTTGCCTCCATGTATTTCTGCTCAGGCTTTTCGCCTGTTACAAATAATGCTTCGGTACAATGAAATCGTCGACCTGCTTCTGCAACTGCTAGAACCTGGTCAGGTTTCATCATAATCATAGAAGGGTCATTAGGTTCTTTTTTGTAAGTGCAATAAGAACAGGTGTCACGACATAGATTAACTAGATTTATGAAAACTTTACGCGAGTACGTGATTGGACCAATCTTAATTCTATCTCTCATTTTTCGCGATGTATCTAAAATCCTATCAATGCAATAAGCAGAATTAATGAGATTATAAGCGTCTGTTTTCAAGATCCTTTTTCCTTCTAAACACTTTTCCAAAATCTCATGGACACTTTGGTAACTGGTAGTCGCGAGCATATCTAAAATATTTTTCCTAAAGATAGATTCATGACACTCTTAATAAATAGTTGGGAGCCTTAATTTGTTGTGTCTTAATAATATTAGATAAAATATAGCCCAATGATATTGTTATAATCCTTTATAGTTCTAATAATGGTCGCATAGACGTTGTTTAACTGAGAGGATGCTGTTTTTCGTTTATAGTATATTTTCTTCCGCGCCAACTAACTGCTCCTTGTTTTCTCGCATCAATAATAGCTACTATAAAAGAAATTGATATAATTGCTCCTCCTAAGGGTGATGCTAAAGCATATAGAGGATTTTGATAAAAACCAAGCTTTAATTGAATAACACTGCTCGAGATAATAATTGCAGATGTTAAAGCATTGCTCACTATTAAAGCTAAACTTAGGGCATCCTCCCTAACTGTATTTATAAATAATAATGAATAAGGTAACAAAAGAAATGGCTCAAAAAGCAGGAAAAATATAGCAATAGCCATTAGAGAGGCTTTTTTTTCATTCTGATTATAAAGAGGAATCATTAGTCGTCTCAATCCATGCCACAGAGTATTGAGATCTCTAGCCCAGATTGCTTTGATGTAGTTTTCGCCACGCACCATTTTCATCATAAATTTTTCTTCTTTGACTTTTCTGCCTAAGGCACCATCCTCTACAAGCTCATGTCTAACTGCTTTATGGGTACCTACCTTTTCATAGGTGCTTCTAGTTATAATGAAGAAACTACCGAAGAAGTATCCAATTTTTGTCTTACGATCATTTACACGTATAGCGGAAAATCGACTATGTAAAAAAGTTGAGAGCATCGGCAATGTGATTTTTGTCCAAGCGTCTTTAGATAAAAGCTCGGGTATAGCAGTCAAGGCGTCTAGATTCTCAAAAATCAAATGCTTAATAGATAACGACATTGTAGAAGGTAAATGTACAGTATCAGCATCTGTGAAGAGAAGCACATCACCTGTTGATCTGAGATAGCCCTGAAAGCATGCCCAATTCTTACCTACCCATCCCTTTGGCTTAGACAGCAGATGAATAATTAGAATTCTAGGATCTCTTGCTGCGTATTGCTGCATTATGACCTCAGTTCTATCTGTGGATGAATCGTTTACTGCGATAATCTCAAAATTCGGATAGTCTTGATTTATTAAACTATCCAAACATTTTGCAATATAATTTTCTTCATTTCTAGCAGGCAAAATTACGCTGACTTTAGGGAAATTTCTATTAATTGCTGATTTTCCATAAGAATCTAACTTTGGAGTTTGTTTTAAAGATTTAACTACATATGCCGCAAGGTAAATCCATGTAGCGAGAATTCCAAATGTAATAGCAGTCAATATTGCGTTGATTATGGTGAAAGTTATCTCCATGAAAGAACTCTAGCATGATTATCAAGGATAATAAATATACATTCGCCTTTGATTATTGAAGAAGGGTAAATAATTATAAAGTTTTAAGTTTTCTATCGTTTGTTCTCTAAAAAAGCAACTAATTTTAGTAGGAAGCTTAATTTGTAGCCTTGTGAGTAGCTCCGAAGAAGAAGATGATCAATATATCACATATGAACACTTTTCCAAAATGCATTTGAAAATTGGTAAAATTATTGATGCAGAAAATATTCCAGGCATGAAAAAGGTCTTAAAAGTCATAGTAGATATTGGAATAGAACAAAGAAATATCATAGTAGGCGCTGCAATTTTTTATAAACCAGAAGAATTAATCGGCAAAGTCGTAGTTATATGTACAAATATGGAACCACGTAAGATTGGCAATATAATTTCTAATGGGATGTTGTTAGCGGCAGATGGATCTAATGGAAAACCTATCTTTCTCACAATAAATGAAGAAGCTCCAGTAGGAGCAAATATTCATTAGAACTTCAGCCAATTTTTGCAGGAATCGAAATTCTTTTATGAATATGCTGTAGATCAGTCTTTCAGTAGTGGTCAGCCAATCCATCATAGGAAATGCTTTCTTCGTTTTGCATCTGCTTTCACTAGTCTTTTTTGCAGCAAGTGCCTCACAGACGACATTTAGAATTTCCAATAATATACCTCTGTCAAACGCTGATATTGTCTGTTAATTCCAAAATGAGCATCAAATGATCATATGCTTTGATTAACTTTTGAAACTGCTCAATCTTATTATTGGATTGTCTTATAGGTGTAATGGCATTTGTTTACAATCAGATAAAACTAGGAGATCTGTCAATTTTGTTCAACGAGCGCTGCGGAAGATGTATAATGGTTGACCGTCCCGCTATATGACTAACGAAGAAGAATTGCCAACCTCTGTATTTTCGTGAGTTCTTTTGGTGGAGAAGATATAAAAAGATTCCATCTTTTTTATAACATATTCTATATGTTTATCGCTCTTAACCTCTTAATCAGAATATTATTAGATATGACTTAACTCGGATTAGATATCTCTGATATGATATTTCAAATGGATCTAAATTATGAAACTATGGCTATGCCTCTTCGTATTTCAAGATCAAATAGGAAAATAAAGCATCCTATTTTAATATTTTATAAAATTTCAAAATCGTTATTTTGCATCCAAACCGTTTATTTTAGCCATAAAGGCAGTCAATGCTGTATAATCGAGCTCTGAGTAACCCATATTATTTGCTGTCCTATAGATCTGTTGAGCAACTGAAGTAAGAGGCAAAGATATTCCTATTGACTGTGATGTACTTGTAGTAAGTTCTAGGTCTTTGAGCATGTTCTTAAGATAAAACGACGGTTCAAAATCGTTCTTTACCATCTTTGGACCTTTATTTCTGCTAAGTCCTGTCGCAAAATAGGTAGCATTTAAAATTTCAATGAAGATTTCAGGTTTGATGTCAGCAGCCTTTACTAAAATTATACCCTCTGATAATGCGCCCGCTATTAGCGCTATATTCAAATTTAGCGCTAATTTAACAACATTAGCCCATCCAGCATCCTCTCCTATATAAAAAATTGATTTTGCTAATTTATCAATGATCGGTTTGATTTTTAGAAATGCCGCTTTAGGACCTGAAACAATAGGCACTATTTCACCTTTTTCTGCTGCAGCCGGGCCGCCCATGACAGGCATCCCAATTAGATCGATCTCCTTTTGCCTAAGTCGTTCCGCACAATATTTTGATTGCTCGGGAGAGATAGTACTTGAATTTGCTATTATAAGCTGTTTACGATGGGCTGCTACAATACCATTCTTGCCAAAGCATACATCTTTCAGTGCATCAAAGTCCGTAATACAGATTAAAATAAAATCACAATTCAAAGCCACGTCTCTTGGAGTCTTCAATATGGTAACACCGCTGATTTTGGCAAATGGTTTAGCTTTTAGCATATCCCGATTGTAAACACTAATCTGATGGCCTGTATTGAGTAATCTAATTGCCATCCGTGATCCCATCATTCCAAGTCCAATTACACCGACTTTCATAGTGAAAGAGATTTACTGATGGACGAATAAAAATTCTAACCTTACGGCATATAGTCTTACACCACAGTGTAATTTTTAATCTTCAAGGTATATTACTAAATAGTCTATGTCTATTTATGGTTTACAATATCCTTTATAGCGTCTTTCTATCAGATTCTCAAACATTATCCGTTGATCTCATATAAAACGTGATAATATCATAAAAATTGTTCTTGATATTCTCTTTAGAAAGAAATATCTACATTTTCAAGAACGATTATTGCAATTTTATATAATATTATGAAAACGATCATAAATTACATCGCTTGTAATAGAACGTGCTATGGTTGCCAAAGATAAGTGAAGTCCTAATATATTAGGATAAAACTGAATTTATGACTATTCTTCCAAGTATCAAGAGAATAAGAGTATAAATCAAAATAGTTCCTAGACTGATCCAATTGTCATTAATATTACATAAGTAGCATATTTTCAAATTAATATCTATTTGATAATTCAGGTGTATATTCGAGAAATTAGGGAAAAGGATATAAATTTGCTTACTATTATCTACTTCCTACTGTACCATTAACATTCGATCCTTGTTCTCCCGTTGGAATCTGTATAAATGGAGTAGTACCTGCACTACCACCACCAGTTACGAGAGGCAATTTACCATCCCATCTCTGAGTCTTTAACCATTCTAAATAAGTTGGGCTAGTTCGTAGTTGTTGATCAATTATCTTAATTGCCTGAGATTCTCCTTCAGCTTGTAAAACATTAGACTGTCTTACACCTTCGGCTCTAGCTACGTTA
>DASQYF010000137.1:0-4114 GCA_035639375.1 Nitrososphaeraceae archaeon | reverse complement strand
CGTGATGATGGACACATAACAAAAGGTTCTTATGTATTTACCATAGAACCTGCACAGGCGGCAGCAGCACAGACTAGCTTATCGAGTAAAAATAATACATTCTCCGATCAAGTTACGATTAATAATATAACTTTGCAATATAAAATAAGTCCATTGTATGCTGGTATAAGTAATAGATTCAATGTAACACTTACTGATGCATCAGGCAAGTCTCCTACCAATATAAAGAATGTTATAATGCAATTTAATCACAAACAAGCTGGAATAGGACCAATTGTTGCAAATTTACATAAACTAGAAAATGGAGTATATAGCACTGTTGGAGGTTATATAAGCCAACCTGGTGAATGGGACAACAAGATTACTGTCCAAAGAAATGGAGCATATGATCTAAATCACTCTTTTAAGGTAACAGTTAAAGCTCCTCCATAAAAATAATGATTATACATATCATTTCTCTCTGTTGTGATACACTAAATTTTCATCTTATTGTGCTAGATATTACACATACATACTGGAGCTGATAAGTTTACAGAATCCTTAATGGGATGAAATATTTTAGCTATTGAATATAAAATGCGATGTATGTCATCAACTAAATGCATTGGTCTTGATCTTCGATTATAATAGCATTTGTAGTAAGAGTGGTGTTAACTAGTATATTTTGTTTCCCTTAATCCTAAAACTGTGACAATTGTAAATGTCGGAGTAATTATTTCAGTAAATGAGCTTGATAATTAACGTGTTTGATTTATACAAAAGGTTCTCCCAAAGGTTATATTATAATTTGGAGAAGCAACTAAATAGATAATAACAGAGATTAATATTTACAGTTAAATGAAAGAAGGAAAAGAGAAAAGCAAATAATGCAAAATGACTAGCTTACATTAGAAAACACCATTCACTTATTATGACTATGCTCCCAGGTATGGATGGATGGTCTTTAGTGGTGTTTGGATGTAGGTGAACATTAAGACTTGTTTATAGTGGAAAATGATTTAATACTACTTCTTTCTGCAATCCAAACAATAGCTATGTTCATAACATATTCACCACATAATTATTGCATTAGTAAGAAATCGCAAGATTGAAATTTCGTTTGATTAGGGATATTTGCCTACACTAGCCTGTAGTAAAACAATTGCTTAATAGTAAATGTTGCTATACTGGATAAGTTTACAATGCACTTTCCCATTCGCGAGCCGACAGTTAATAGTTATGGGATGAACTTTTAAGATACAGAACCTTTTATTCATTAATTGATATTATATTAAACTACAAACTTGCGTATCTGGCAACTATTTTGCCTACTTTCTCCTTATTCCTTATTTTATACACATAAAGTTTCTTGTGACTAACTGAGATAATTTTCACATCCTCAAGTCTTTTCAGATGCCATGAGACAGTAGATGGTACTTTGTTTGTGTGTTTTACAATATCTTTAAAAGTAGAATGGCCTTGTTTAAGCAATAATTGTATTATGTGTCTGGCAGTACTATTTCTAGTATATGCTATAATACGAAATTCTTTAGTCTTAATATTTTTCGGATAATATCTTGTCATTCTAATACCTTTCCGATCAACTTTTATACATCTTGATTCTTCCAGAATTTTCAGATGATATGAAAGTACACCGTTGGCTAGCCCTGTTAATCGTAAAAGCTCTCTATATCTAACTCCTGGATTTTTAACAATATGTTTTAAGATCTCAGATTTATTTTTATTAATCTTGATATCTCGTGCAGCTTTAGTCCTTTCCTCTTTGATATTAAACACCCCAATTAAATAGTATATCCATCATAAATAAAAAATTCTTTGCATTTATTCTTTATGAACACAGATTTTGTAGCAGTAGATAGTAAACGGCCTTCTTCTTATATATGTCTTGAATAATTATTATGTAAAAAAGGTAAATAATGCAGTATACCTTAACATGCGTAATATTCATAAAGTAATTTTATCCAGTACCAGTTAATAGTTAACGCAGAACATATATTGCAAGAAAACATGAGAGTTTATAAAAACGTAGCATTCTTTGTATAAAGGAAAAACTATATACAGGAATGCAAAATTTTTATTAATTTTTACTACATAGTTAAATTCGATATTTGTACCACATTATTTAAATTAGCTTAATTATTAATAATACGGGCATTGCAGTCAGGAAGGATACCTTTACAGAATATTGTGGCTAGTAAATACAAATTATTTGTAATTATATCCGTATCGATAATGGCTATACTGCTTATACCTGTAATTCTTCCACACATTACCCATACAAATATGATTTATCATATTTTTCTTCATATGGTAAGCCTCATTATAGCTGTTTTTCTAAGTATTGTATCAACTCTTGCATACAAGAGAAATGGTGGTTCCAGGCTTTTATTTATGACACTTGGTTTTCTCTCACTTGTGGTAATCGAAATCTTGTATATGTTTTATACTATGATGGAAATAGAAGATACAAATGCAATAATTCCTGTAGTTGATATAGAAATACCGCACATAATTCTACTTGTAATGCTTACCTTATTCGGTATTGGAGTTTTTAAGGTGAATAATGAATCGTGATATTATACAAACAGGAAGAGATAATTGCAAGAAACATCGATAAGGACGATACCAAAAGGGATATTTTAGAACATATTTATAAGACTCCAGGGATTAGATACAAGGAGCTTTTACGCTTAACTCGATTAAAAAATGGAGTATTGAGTTATCATTTGACAATACTTGAAAAGCTAAATAAGATAAGGATTGATAGGCAGAATAACAGGGTTACGAGGTACTATATTGTCGATATTACAAAAGAAGACTCAGATATTATTGGTTGTTTCAGAAATAGGGTTACAAGGAAGATCGCAATATTCATATTGCAACATGATTCATGTATCTTTAATGAAATTGTTGATCATATAAATAAAGCTCCATCGACCGTCTCATGGCATCTGAAACGGCTTAGGAATACTGGAATAATATCGGTAACATCTGGAGAGAAGCATCATATTTATAGGGTTGTCGACGGAGAGGTAGTTGGTAATATACTTTACAAATACAAAGAAAGCTTTGTAGACAAAGTTGTGGACAATTACACAGAAATGATGGAAGAGTTGTAATAATAATATAAAGGTCTATAATTAAGAAAGATTGGACCTGTTTTCATTCTACATCATAGTTGCCAATTCTCTAAATTACTCTGTATAATAAGTTACTCAGTTGAACTTTGTGTGTGGTGAACTTGAAAGTATACTTAATACTACAATACGATAAGAAAAAACCCCAATCACTTAATAGACTGTCACCTGATACAGATTATAATCGCTAATAGACGAAAGAGTGCATAATTCTGACTCGGATAGTGGTATATCAACTCTAAAATCTATTTTGAGGCCAAAAGCAACTATAATTTTTGATGCTTAAACCTAAACGTTAGAATCTGCCGATCTTTTCTGTAGATAATCTCAACTCTTCTTGGATCATGATGTCTTACAAGGCATAGCTTGACTTTCTTATGATTTTATACAACATCATTGTCATTATCTGTATATAAAAATGTAATTAGTAGTGATAGAAATATATCATAATAATAATCATCATATAATTGTTTAATTCGGTTTATAGAGTTAATAAAAAACATATTAATAGTCATATACAAAATTGGAATATGACGATGAATTGTCCTGTATGTGGTGCAATAATGATATGGTTAAATGGTTCAATTAGTCATGATCCACCAATAAAATATTATGAATGTCGAGTATGTAATATAAATGTGACAAAACAACCAGATGGTTCATATGAAATAGTGGAAGCAAAAAAACAAAAGCAGAAATAAGAAAATAATAAATTGAATGTTACGAATTTCTACAACATAAATATTCTTAATTAAGATAATATCAAGAATATTATTACATTGATATTATTCTGTTTTATGCAATTAATGCAATGACATAGAAACCATTTTTGTTAGGGACACATAAAATATATCTTATTTTTATCATGTAACGACAATAGAAAAGATGGAAAGTTGCTGTTGTTATCTGTTTATCTAGCTCAGCTCTCTGTGGCTTTATCCATTTTTGATTTAGTAATTGGAGAAGAAATTGCCAAT
>DASQYF010000136.1:0-2394 GCA_035639375.1 Nitrososphaeraceae archaeon | reverse complement strand
GAGCTAAGATAGTTTGCTAAATCTCAGCTCAACAAGGGATTTCTCCTTATCGTGGGCGTAGTGTCAGACAACAGCCAACAATAATATGCAAAACCGTCTATTAACCTTCTCCGTGGATGTTTCTAGTACATCCATACACTTGTTATTTTATTATATCTAACACCTAATTTATTAACCAGCGTTATATTACATGAAAAAACCATAGTATGGATCTACAAACTCATAAATCCTGGCACCCTTTTTTTCATGAGCAATAAATAAAACTTTTAACTATAAAAAAGAAAAAAGCAATTTTTACCAAAAGTTAAAAAGGTGAATTAAAACATACTATGCGACAAAAACGAAAATGGCTCAAATAAATAACATTAGCGACAGAATAGATAAGGAAATTCTCTTAAAATTTCGTCAACTTCATTCTGAATATCAGACTAAGGGAAAAACAGATTGGAACACTGCACAAATAACACAACAGAGAGCAGCAGAATTATCATGTGAATTCTTACCAAAAGATATAAGAAAATACTTTAGACCGATCTTTAATTTACATCCTGATTAGTGTAACTTGCAACTATTCATCACAAGATGAGTGTCTCATAAAGGACAAAATGGCTATAAATAAGAACTAGCATTTTTAATTAAATCTGTATATGATTATGAACTAAGATTGACAGACAGTACTAACTCAAATGTACATGCATTAATTTCCATCTAATCAAATCCTAAATGATAACAGCTGAAATATCTGAAGTTGGGACCTTTAATACAGATGGTGAAGAATTAATTGGCCTCAGAAGTCGGACTATATTACAGTAAGTCCCCATCAACAGGAATAAGTAACTTTCAATGTATATTATTACTACCTGAAGATATATTGAAATTTCCTATTTGATGCATATAATTATGATTATCAGACTCTTCTATTGATGTAAACTATAAAATGCAATATAGCATATTCTTAATCATGTCCGAGAACACAAATAAAAAGGAAGATGTAGCACCAAGTACAAGTGAAGATGAAAAACCTCATGTAGACGACTATTTGAGCAAAGACAAAGAATTAACATCTGATCGAAAGAATGGTGGTCATATTTGTGACGATTGTGGTAAATCCTTCCCAACACCGGAAGAGCTCACTATCCATTATAAGAAGGAACATCCTGAATCATTTTGATGTATGTATCTATATTTACTCTATTTTCATTTATTTTTCATATAGTTATTCCTTATAGTTTGGTTCATCAAGTTTAAATCAAAAAATTGTAAATATTTGATGTCTCTCTCCAAATTCGTCTTCTTTCTTCGATTCATTGCTTGTAATGCCATTATTAATATAATTTTAAATCTTTTTCTTGCCTCTTCAAACTGTATCCAACGCATATGCATACAAATATGAGGATGCTTCATATTATTAGGAACTCATAATGAGATTTGCTTTTGTATTCTATTCTTGTCAAGTCAATATGTACTTAACTGAGTCATACTCGATTCTTTCTGGCAGATCTAGATGGTATTACATTGACAGATCTAGGTTGTGGGAGTCTTTTGATTATATAGTTGAGACAGCTACCAAATGATCATCAGGTCTGGATATATCGATAGTAAAGCCAGAAGCGGACTGTCAGGAAGATTTCAATAATGAATTATCAAAAAAATTTTTTATTTTTTATTATATGTAGTATTATTATATTCAGTAACACAACTCTTTGTTATCCTCTTATGAATAGAGTATAATGCAAATAACAGAATGCCTATTGATATTATTCTTAGTGAGAGTTCATGCCAAGAGAGAAAATTAGATACCACAATACCTAATCCTCCAAACGTTGATATTAAAAGAAAACCAATAGAAGAACAGCTAACGCACATACTTGAAAAAATACTTAAGCTTGCTCCGGAAAATAATGATGACAATTTAGTTATTTTTAATTTTGAATAGTTTATAACATATACATTCATGCTAACCAAAATTCCTACCAGAATTGCAGTTACATTTGTCAGAACAAACCCTATTACTGCGTCTTCCGGCAGATAAAATACCCATATAGGTGAAAAAAACAGTAATTGTTCAAATACATTAAAGATAATCCACAAACAAACTGCTATACCTATTGCCAAGGCCATATATCGAGCACGGGAAAATACAATTCTGGCGGAAAAGGGTAATAAATGTGGTAATAATGATAATATTTTAGTTTTAATAGATGGTGAGGATGATGAAGATGATCTCGTCATTTACTATTGTTTTCAGCCTAACCTTTAAGTTTTTTATCTATTATTGCCTTAAATGAAGGAAACGGATGTGCTCCTTTTAGTATTTCAGGATTAGAGCCATCTTTGCTATTTACAATTATAAATGAAGGCGTGTCATGGAATCCAAATGAAGAACCTAAAGTT
>DASQYF010000135.1:0-2938 GCA_035639375.1 Nitrososphaeraceae archaeon | reverse complement strand
TTTTATATTCTAAAGATGCCAAGGATTTCCATGCTTTATAATTTTTTCAGGAAGCTTGTTATTCCATCGTTTCAGAAAGTCAATATCTGTTTGCTTTTCTCGAAGTTCATCTGGCAACATGACTGGAATCTCCTCGATGATTGGATAAAAACGAGAGCATTTCGTACAAAACAAAATACCTTCAGTTATCACGATATTATTATTATCATGATCATTTTTATTTTCGTTATCCTTTTTTATATTGATTTCAAATAATTCTAATGGATAATGTTTGTCCATAGGACAGGCAAGGATGTCAAGCATTGATTTTTTCAAGTTTATTTCAGATCCAGATAAATTGGAGAGCCAGTATTACTAGATAAAAGTGCTGCTTCTGCTACTCGTGTGACATTTGTTGCATCAATTGCTGAAATAACTGGCTTGCTAATTTTGCCATCTAACGCGTCCAACAGGCTTTGCAATTCTAAAGTCAGGGGTTCCTGAAATTGTTGACGGCGAGGAATTATGGTGGCTTCTTTATAGTCAATGGCAATTTCTTGTGTGATAAAATCTCCAGCAATTATACCGTCGGTGCATACCGCACTAAACTTTCTAACCTTCTTTGGAGTAATCCAATTTGATGCGATAATTGCTACTTTGTGACCGCGGAAGCCTAACATAATAGTCGCAAAATCTTCATAAGAGTGGAATTTCTTACCGGAAAGAGCAAATACAACTTGTGGCCTACAATTGAACAGAAACATCGCCGTATCAATATCATGAACTGCAGTATCGTAAATAATTCCAACATCTTTGACATGTAATGGCATACGGTTTTCTCTGTGAAATTCCATCATTATTAGATCCCCATACTTATTGCAATCTATAAGTCGTTTAACTTCTTGTACAGCAGGATTGAACCGCTCAATGTAACCTGAAGTCAAAATAACATTTTTCTTTTCAGCTACGTCCGTCATCTCTTCGCATTCTTTAGATGAAAAGGCCAGCGGCTTTTCAACAAATACATTTATTCCTTTTTCCATTATTTTTTTAGCAATATCGCAATGAGTTTTAGTAGGCGTACATACTAGGCATGCGTCTAATTTTCTCTCACTGTTTAGCATATCGTCTATGGATGAGTACAATGTTGTACCATACTTATCTGCTAACTCTTTCCCACGTTGAAGGTCAGTTTCACATATCGCTACCAAAGTACCAAAATCATGCAGAACTCTTGCATGATTTTTACCCCATCCTCCAACGCCAACGATAGCTAGGTTAAGCTTGCCTTCTCCTCTTACCATACAGGGGTCAACCATCTCATAAAATCTTCAACACTTGCGGATACGATTTCTGAATACTTTTCACGAATACTTTTTGTAATCAAACCTTCCGTTCCTTTACCTACGATTCGATGATCAATGCTTGTGACGGCAATGATTTCGGCAGCGGTACCTGTTAAAAATATTTCATCCGCAAGATATAATTCTGTCCTCGATATGGAACGCTCCTTCACTTCATATCCTAAATCCTTTGCGATGGTTATTGCAGTATCACGTGTAATTCCTTCGAGTACAGAACTTGCTATAGGAGGAGTATAGATATTACTATTTCTTACTAAAAATATATTTTCACCAGATGCCTCGCTAACATATCCATCTCTATCAAGCAAAATGGATTCATCATATCCATTACGTATGCTTTCTTGCGTTGCAAGTATCGAATTAAGATAATTACCCGCAGCCTTCACCATGGGCGGAGTTGCAGTATCATGAATTCTACGCCATGATGAAATGCATGCTTTAATGCCTTCTCCCTTAAAATATTTAGTAAATGGAAAAATTATAATCGCAGTATGAGTTGGAGATTCTCTAGTGATATTTAGATCTATTCCATGCACTCCTACAAATGTCAAAGGCCTTATATAGCATGACTCCCTCAGTCCTGTCTTTTTTAATAACTGCGTCGTTGCTTGGCAGAGCTCTTTTACAGAATAATTAAGAGCAATAGAATATACCCCGGCAGAACGGTGAAGTCTTTCCATATGTTCCTTCAATTTGAATATATATAAATTATTTCTTGAAGCATACGCTCGAATACCTTCAAACACCGCAGTTCCATAATGCAAAGCATGGGTCATAATAGGAATCGTTGCTTCGTCCCATCTAACAAATTTACCATCAAACCAGATGAATTCTGCACCCTTGGTCTTCATCGAAGGCAAAGTCGATTTTGGATTATAAAAATCTTCTAAAATAGACCTTCTTTTGGAAACTTCATTCCCATTAGCCTCGTTGTGAAATCAGGCGATTTTGCATATTTCTCTATGATTTTCCAATTTTGCTTAATTAATACAACAACTTTTTCCGGTACCTTGTCATGCCATGCTTCACCTTCGTTTACCGTTCCTTTAATGGCTTGACGATAAAGCATTTCTTTTACATCAGAAGCAGATACTTCTAGTCTCTCTGATTTAGATGGATGAAGCTTATATAATCTCAATGCTATGCTCTCTATTCTATCACCGGTGTAAGCAACGAACTCATTTTCCTTAATATTTCTAAGAATTTGATTTCGCAAAATCCAAGAATAAGGAGAAATCAAAGGTGGCAAATATTTTATAAAGGGATAAAAAAAGGTGTAGTCTGGTAAAATTGATACATTGTTATTATGACTAAATACTGATTCAACCATAGCTTTTCTAATTGTATAAGGAAACGGGAAGCTTCTCGTATTGATCTCTCGTCCACGTTTTAAAAATCTCACTGGAAAAATATAGATACCATAATCCTTTTTTAGAAATGATGTGATGATCGTCTGATGTGCCGTAGTCAACGGGTTTATATGAGCAAGAAAGATTATAGCCCGTCTTCTCATTTGTTTAGTGAAATATTAGAAGGTATAATAACAAAAAGCATCGGAGAGCGCTTAAGAACTTCTTTTTATTTCGATATCAATC
>DASQYF010000134.1:0-5741 GCA_035639375.1 Nitrososphaeraceae archaeon | reverse complement strand
ACCAATCCAAAAATTATAATTCCTGAAATTATAGCAAATGGTAGTATTTGTTGAAGCTTCTTTTTCTTGATAATAATTCTTATTTTACCTGTTATCTCTACAAGAAACCTAGAAGCTGCAATACAGAATGCAGGAATTAGTGGAATCAAGTGAAATGACGATACATAGTCTATAGCATAGAGAAATATAAGAAATGGAATAACCCACAACAAAAGAAAGAAATCTCTTTTTACTGCTGCAAAAATCAAGCCAGCCATACTAAGCACAGACAAGACAGGATCCATTTCAAAAAAGGTCTTTATTGTAGAAATTAGTGGCCTACTTGGTCGTTCTGTCGTTTGCCATAACACGCCGTGTTTCCATTGATCAAATTCTCCAATTATCATAGCATGAGCAGGCCAAATTAGTGGTATTAAAATAACAGGGATAAACCATAGTCCAAGATTTCTTAGTCTTATCCTTCTATGGCCATTACTATTATTATTACTATTATTATTATTATTATTTTTAGTATTACTATTAGTATTAGTATAAATTAGAAACCCTACTACTGGAATCATCGTAAAGACCGGAACTTTTGTAAAGATTGACAATCCTAAAAATGCACCAGAAAGTAAAACCATAGCAATAGTTTTGTATCTGGGAGTATTGTTGCTGTTGTTGCTGTTCTTCTTTTTCTCTATCATTAAGTCTTTTATGTAAACTGCTAACAGTATTGATGTTAGAAGGAAAGGCACTTGAATTGACTCTAAGAATATCCTTCTAAAAAGCCAGCCATACGGCATCACTGCAAAGAGAATAGCTGCAACTAGTGCAACATTTCTGTTATGGTAGCGACGCTCAGTTATCTTGTATATAAGAAAAGTATCAGCTATTGCGAGTAATCCCATCAAAACTCTTGGAAAAAGATATACCGTCTCTACTGAATGTAGTACATCATCATCATCACTACCACCAGCATTAGAAGGACTCAATGAATCAGGATAACCAACAATTCCTAATGCACCTGCCAAGACGATTTGTCCAAAGTATGGATGGTCATAACGATGTGATGGTTCTTGTGGTCCAAGGCCTTCTAACACACGCATGGATCTTTGCATATAAATCCCTTCATCATAGAAAATATCAGGAAATCCAATAGGATTCCAAAGATGAGTAAATGCCGACAATATCAACGGTATAGATAGTAAGATAACAGATCTATCAAAAACATTCTTTTTAAGAATGTTAAACTGCAACCTCATCCTCAATGATTTTGATAGGAATCATACTAAAATATTACTCCTAATTTATTTTTGAAAAGACGCATTTTAATTTATGGCAAGCTGTTTTAGATCTTCGATAAAGCCAATATAGTCTGTAATAGAACCATCTTTATTATATTAATTATGATTTGATTCCTAATAACAAAAGATTAATGAGAAAACCTTTAATTTTAGGCTTACAAGGCTAATCTAGAATCCTATTATCGAATCAATATCGTCACGGAGACCTTTGGACAAATTTACGCTTTTTAGGTTTATGCACCCAATTGTGTTTCAATGACATATAAACAGAAATATACTAAACCCACCTGCCAACAAACTCAAATCCCTCTGGGCCCCCTGGGATTATCTGCATTGGGGGATATATTGTCATATAGGGGAAGAGGGCAAAATAGTTGCAGTCAAATAATTGTTTATGCTGGAGATGATGATTATGAATATTTGCATCTTTTGGCATAAAGAGGTTAATAGCCATATAAATTTTATATATTGCCAATTAATTTTGAATTTATTGTCATTTTTTCCCTAGTAGGGAAATATTTAACGCGTATTAACGATAATTTATAAAGGATTTAGAGTATATTATTTTGGAATTTGCTATTCCATAAAGCTATAGAAAACACCAAAATATTGCATCGTGCTCAAGTAATAAACGCGATAGTAGATGTTTTTTATGATGCAGAACACAGAATAGACATTTGTGGAAATTCTAAATTTCCGTCATTGATATTTTCGTTTGAACCAATAAGAAAGGCAATTATTGTTTCTAAAAATAAAGGCATAAGACAAAGATATATCATTGAAGTTACAAAAGAAAATATCCAATATTGTAAAGAGCTAACGAAATTAGTTGATGATCTTCGTCATTCAGATCAAATTGAAGCTAACTTTGCACTAAATGAAACGAAATACTTAGGCTCAATAACTTTAAATGAACCTCACCAACAGGCTATCTATAGCAATGTGAAAGAAGTCATAGAACAGCAGCATTACATTTTTGATAATGTTTGGAATAAATCAATAGGTGCAAACGAAAAAATAAGAGAAATTGAAGAGGGAATAGAATCAGAATTTTATGAAATTATCACCGATAATGAAAAAGCAAAGAACGTGTTTATTGATCTTGCAAAGTCAATAGAGAAGGAAGCTTTATTACTCTTTGCAAATAGCCAAGCCCTAATTAGGTCAGATAAATTAGGGATTATTAATTATCTGATAGAAGCTTCGGCCAAAGCAGGGGCAATGAAAGGTGCAACAATCAGAATTATCTGTCCATTAACTATAGAGAATTCACACGTAATAAGCAAAATTTTGGAGAAGGCACCTGATATTAGGATTCTTAACAGCGAAGGTTCTCATTCCGGACTATTTATAGTCGATAGTTCAAGGTTTATGAGATTTGAGCTTAAAGAACCAAGAGCTGAAGACTTTTCAGAAGCTATTGGATTTGTTGTATACTCAAACAGTAAAGTTGGTATAGATTCCTCCAAAGTATTTTTTGAATTACTTTGGAATGAGCGTATTCAATATGAAAAACTAAGAGAATATGAAAGACTAAAAGAGATACAAAGGATGAAAGATGAATTTATTAATGTGGCAGCCCATGAATTGCGAACTCCTATCCAGCCAATACTTGGTTTGTCTGAAGTTCTTCATACTAAAATAAAAGATATCGAGCAACGTCAATTATTAGATACCATCACAAGAAATGCAAAAAGATTACAACGACTTACAGATGACATACTAGATGTTACAAAAATAGAAAGCCAGTCATTAAAACTAAACAAAGAAAGGTTTAATGTAAATGAATTGATACCAAATATTATAGATGGTTATAGAAATTATATTGAAAAAGATAACGTACAGGTAAAATTATTGTATGAACCTAATAACAAAGATAATATATTTGTAGAAGCAGATAGAGGAAGAATCATTCAAGTTATTTCAAACTTAATAGGTAATGCTATCAAATTCACCAAAGAAGGAACTATATCTGTTATTACAGAAGAGAAAGATAATCAAGTAGTTGTTAGTCTAAAGGATACAGGTACTGGAATAGATCCAGAAATACTGCCACAACTATTCTCAAAGTTTGTTACAAAATCTTTTCAAGGTACTGGATTGGGATTGTTTATATCCAAAAGCATAGTAGAAGCCCATGGTGGCAGAATATGGGCTGAGAACAATTCTGATAATAGAGGAGCTACATTTAGTTTTAGTCTACCCATTAGTAATCATGAGGACAATAACAGGTAATTATACCCTTACTTGTGTTGTAAAAATATATGTTGGAATGTGTTAGAAGAACAAGTCCATTATTTTAGTATTTTGTTTATATAGTCACTCTAGTATAGATATAGTTGAATACACTATTGGTAACTTCCTCCTCATTTTTTCCTATCAAAAATGCAAGAGAAAGAACTGAAGTAGTGTATGGTATCGATAATGTAATAAATATAGTATTGCAATTTTTATCCCAAACAAATAATAAAATTGATGCTTGTGTAGACTACACAAGACCATCGTTAGCTATTGATTTTTTAGCTCTGAAGAATGCCTTTCTTAATGCAAAAAAAAGAGGTGTGAAACTCAGATATGTTACTGAAATTACAAAAGATAACATTTCTTATTGCAAACAGCTGCTGACAACAATGGTATATGAGCTCCGTCATCTAGACGGAATGAAAGGAAACTTCTACATAAGTGAATCAGCCTATCTTGCTCCTGCTACCTTTCATGAGAAAGGAAAGCCAGCATCACAGATTATCTATAGCAATGTCAAAGAAATAGTAGAGCACCAGAGATATGTATTTGAAAGCTTCTGGAACAGAGCAGTACCTGCAAAACAAAGAATTAAAGAAATTGAAGAAGGAACATCGTCATCAGCAGCAGCAGCAGCATTACATTATGAAACTAGGATAATAGACAATTCAGATGAAATTGTAAAGGAGATTTCTCGTCTTACTGCTAACTCAAATGAACTAGCAACTTGCTTGACTTCTGGTGGAATGCAATATAGTCATAAGTATTTCTTTGACATAAAGAAAAAACTATTAGATAAACAAAAGAAAGGAGAACATAAGGGGTTAAGATACGTTACTAATATAGATAATCACAATGCTATACACATAGTCAAGATATACTTAGATTATGGCATTGAAGTCAAACATGTCAAAAATCTACCACCAATGAGTTTTGGTATTTCAGATAAAGAAATTGCAGTAACAATAGAAAAGATGGAAGGTGGTAGAGTAGTCCAAAGTCTTCTAATTAGTAATGAGCCTCTATACCTAAAGCATTTTTCTTCTATTTTTGAAGAATTATGGAGAAATGGTACTGACGCTGCAGATAGAATAAGAGAGCTTGAGCAAGGGATCGAACCTGCCAGGATAGAGATTATTGAAACTCCAAGAAAAGCAGTAGAAATGGCACACAATTTAGTAAAAGCAGCAAAATATGAAGTTCTAAGAATATACCCATCACTTAACGCATTTCGCCGCCAGGTACGTATAGGTGCTATGCATTTGTTCAGAGAAGTAGTTCAAAATGGCGTAAACGTCAAGATACTTGTTCCTGCTGACAGACAACAAATTATACAGGTAGTAAGTGAAGTAGAATTACCATTACCACAGATTGATATTAGAAGCATAGATAAGAGTTTACAGACTCATATAGGCATCATAGTAACTGACAGAAAAGATTCCCTGATTATAGAATTAAAGGATGATACAAAAGAAAATTATTACGAAGCAGCAGGATTAGCTGCATATTCCAATAGCAAGCCTATCGCTCTATCTTATGCATCCATATTTGATAGTCTTTGGAAGCAAGGGGAATTATACGAACAGTTACAAGCTTATAGTTTTGCTCAGAAAGACTTTATCAATATAGCGGCTCATGAACTGCGAACTCCAATACAACCAATACTTAGCTTATCTCAAGTCCTTCTCTCCCAGAAAGGAAATATAGAACTATATGAAGAGCAACTGCATGTTATCAATAGAAATGCAAAGAGGCTACGAATCCTCATAGAAGATATATTGGATATAACAAGAATCGAAAGTCACACTCTGAATCTAAAGAAAGAAAGAGTCAATATAAGTCAAGTTATATTAAATACTATGGTAGAATTTGAAGATCAGATCAAAAAGGATCAAAATAAGAATGCTAAAATAAAATTATCAGCAGCGTTAGCAACAGAGACAATCCCATTTAACAAAAAAGAAGAAGAAACAAAAAGACATAAGGGTAATAATCAGGACCTCTTTGTAGTTGCAGACAAAGAAAGACTAGCGCAAGTCATATTCAACATTTTAAATAATGCAATAAAATTTACTCAGGAAGGCAGTATAACTATCTCAGCTAAGGAAAAAGAAGAATCTGACAAAAAGATTGTCATTGTCTCTGTAAAAGATACAGGTAGAGGAACAGATGCAGAAATGTTGCCTAGACTATTTACCAAGTTTGCTTCAAATT
>DASQYF010000133.1:0-6974 GCA_035639375.1 Nitrososphaeraceae archaeon | reverse complement strand
GTTTTGTAGCGCCGTAGTTATAGATATTAGTGCTACTGCTACCGGTTCTAAGCTGTTCCTCTTATTATTATACTACAATAAGATGTATTGTAAATCTTGATAATTCAGATAGAGTAACATCTTTAATTAAGCCAACTTGATATTGCAGTTAATAGTAAATGCATTATGAAATCTTCTGTTAATCGTTTCACAGAGAGCGCCTTGATAGCTCCTTCTGATGATATTAACTAGCTCCATACATCACATTCTTAATGGTAAAATAACGCTATAATAGATTCAAATTTTTTTAGTTAATTAGCATTTTTCCTACACCCATTATACTTTGGTTTACTCAATCTTTATTTTATCAACGGAAAGTTGAATTTGCATCCTGACTAACAACTTCTACATTATGATTCATAAAGACAAGACTATAAATCATATAAAAAAATTGCATTATATACTGATTATCTCTTTTATAAATAAGCTACTATCAAGTTTAGAAAATCTTCCCAATTCTATTTTTGCACCAGGTTTCATAATCTCCCGCAAATGATTTCCTGCATTCTTATCTGCCCACCATTTTTCCCCAAACTTATTTTGCATATAAATGTCTAGTTCTTTAGCACGGACGGCTGCAAGTAAGTAACTTGGAACATACATTATTGCATCAGGAAGAATGTGATGAAGCATCCAATATTCACCTGGCATTTCAAATCCTGTATATTCTTTAACTAATTTAGAATAAAGTACATTTGCATCTTCTGTTGAAAGATTTTTGCGCCAGTATTCTGCTTTCATTAATGAATTTGCTGTATAGAATGTGATAAAAAATAGTTCCATAAAGTTGTTACGGCTCGCTAATTCGTGAAGGATATTTTCATCCTTGATCCCAAGGACAGATTCCAAATAATTATTATTCTTAGTCAGTCTCTCTATAAGGATTGAAAATATCTCTGCGATGCCCATTGAAAAACTGTATCTGTTCCAATATTCTAGTGATGCATCAATTGAGGTTGCATGTATAGCGTGACCAGTTTCATGAAAACATCCTTGAAGATCAAAATATGGACTTTCAGTTTTATATAATATACGAATATCATTTGGTACTTGGATGAAGAAACAGATAGGAGATGGATATTTGTTCTTTCTGTTATCTACATCAAAATTAATTTTAGATAAATCGAACTGCATTAATTCAAGTGTCTTTTTTACTTCTAGAAGAGGATCAATTCCTAAAAAATGCTTTTCCATATCAGAATAAACCCTATTACGGAAGAAGTAAAAGTCGTCATAATATTCTGCTTCTCTTCCCAGAACCTTTTCAGAAATATTGGCAAGAGCCTCTCTAAACGGTTTCTTTGCTTGCTGACCCATCGATTTTACAAATTGGATTAACTGTGAATATGATAATTTTTCATTTTCTAAGTATCCATCAAGTGGACTCATATTTGTTTTGCTGGTTTTTCGAGATTCATTACCATCACTACCTTTGCTGATTCTATCACTATTGTTATTATTGTTATAATTATTATTATCATCATCCCTGCCCCTTTCGCTGTTACTCTTTCTTCCATATTCAGAATATACTTCTTTTATCGCAGAAAAGCGCCTTTCTATAGTTGGTGCAATGTATTTTGTCCTCACTATAAATTCATCGAATACATGCTTACGTTTCAAAGAATCTTTTTCAATACTATTGAATTGTCGCCATGTACTCCAATTAACAGGAACATTGTCAAACTTGTATTTTGAAGAAATAATTTTTTTATTTTTTAAATTATGTAATTTGAGTTCAAGTTTCTTTGTCTTTGAATCTGCAATGCTTTCTATTGTACTTAGATAAATTTCCCTAGGCTCTGAAAATGAACGCAAAAAGATCTGGGCATTACGCAATTTCATATCCGCCAGTTGTTCTATTACTGCTTCGCTATAGTCAAAACCAGCATATTGTTTATAACGTTCATCGGCTTCTGCAATATATATACGCTCATCAATTTCACACCATTGCTTTAAATTCATTTATAGAGACTAAAGGCTATGATCAAATAGCCAATTTTAAGTTTAAGACACACCCTATGAATAATCTTAGATTTTTCCATCTTTCAAATTTTTCAAAGAAACGTTGTATAGGTTAATGTTTCCATGTATCTATCCATTAATTCACATTTTGTTCAAAGATAATCTTGGCAGGTTATAAGAGACAAGAGAGAGCTATACCTGAAATCTATATCCTATTCAGTAAAGTCATATGTACAAAATATGTACAAACAGACGTTAAAAAGTAATTAAGAGTTTTATTATCATTAATCAAGAACTATCTTGTTACTAATCAGTTGACTGAAATTTTTAGTTTTTTATATTTAACAGCATGGAAATTAACTGATCAATATTTTTCCCATTGTTAGTGATATAGCAGTTCTTAAGATTGAATCTTATCCAATATCTTATCCTCTTATAATTGGAAATTCTTCTGAATTTAAGTTGGAGAACGACAGATTCTAGATTTAGGATGAGCCTTCAAGAACATCATTCTTACTTTTATATTGTCAAAGTGGTTTCTCATGTCTAAATTTTCTTTTTATTTGTATATATTCATTATATCTAAATAATGCCAGCTTTGTTTTAATTATGAAAATATTGTTTTAATATAAAGAAATATCTTTACTCAATAAAGACATCTGTATTATAATTAATAGTCCAAATATCATTAAATACAATGAACAAAATTCAGCATGACCCATAATCATCAAGTCAATGAAATGGATGAAAATAGTATCATAACTGTTTGACAAGTGATAGAAAATATGAAAATGACTTATAGTTTGAGAAGCTAAAATCCACATTTAATAACAAAGTCTAGGTGTTGGAAGAGGAAGAACATGTGGATGGTAGTATTAATGGGCTATCCATGGCAAGACATAATTACAATAGATACGCACATAAAATGGCTTATGATATCTAGAGATATGGTAGGAGATGTTCATCTTCATATCGATAAGGACGACCATATATTGAATACATTGGTTAGATCTATGAAGGCTGCGACAGCAGGTATGATCAAGATAGACATTAAAGACCAGTCTGCAGCTAAGATAAATCTTAACAATGATCTGATAACGGTAGATCTCTTACAACCAGAATTTTTCAGAATTTCAGAGGACATAGGACTTTTTGATAAACTAAAAACTGCAAAAGAATTTGGTCAGAAACTCACAGATAATGGATTGACCATATCTTTTCTTAGGAAAGGAAAAGATGCAGTAAGTTTAGGAAAGGCTGCCAAGCCAACACTATCTAGATTAATTACAAGAAGCGATGATATACAAATAGATAGTGTAAAAGAAATTACTAATCTCAAACGTGATCTTCAAGAGGACTAAATTGGTATTTGGTATCTTGTAATAACAAATGCTAAATGAAAAAATCAAGTTCATCTCATTACTAGTAATTTTTTAATAGAATTTTGCATTTTAGATCTCTTAAACAATAAACGAAAATTATCACGCATCTATTATCTGCTTCCTATAGGTGTGTGTCTCTAAAAATGACAAGAATATATCATAGGAATTCACAAGCCCTAACTAAAGAGTTAAATTCTATAATTCATAAGCTTCAGAGTAGTAAATATATTATAAAAGTAAAAGCGAAGTTATACAACTAAAGTATTTCACTTAATAAAAGGGAATCTACATCAAGCTACATTATCTTATTTAGCATAAAATTTTTATTTGAATCTCATGGGATCAAGCTATGCTAAATTTGTTTAAGATAATAACACTATCTTGCAGCAGCATTATACGAGACCGATAATGATATATATTTAGGAAATCAAACCTATATTAATAATAACAAGTACGACTTATCTAGTAAAAATTCAATGACTCGATAACTCCTTCTATGTTTAGAAAATATTACTACTTAGTTATGCAATTATGACATTGTAATTTAACGTCATTTTTTCAACCTAATTTGTAATGACGACGAACTTTAGCAATAATTGGATCAAGGAAAACAGACTAAATACAGCTGAAAGAATAAAAGAGAGTGTAAGGACACAGACGCCTCTAAAATCAAAAATTGAATTTGCGAAGAACAGGCTTCAAGCACAAAATCAGAAAATGGATACCATGTTAGAGAAATTAAGAGGAAAAGAAAAAAATTACTTTAACCAGGTTGTAGCATCTGTTCAAAAACATGATGTACAGCAAGGTAAGATGTTATCAAATGAACTAGCACAGATTCGAAAAACAGCTAAGACTATTTCACAGTTAAAGATCTCTCTTGAACAGATACAAATGAGATTAGAATCAACACTTGATATTGGAGACGTAATGGTGGCGATAGGACCCGCAATGGGAGCATTGACAAAGGTGAAATCCGGATTGTCATCTGTAATGCCAGAGGTGGACACTGAATTAGGCGAAATCAATGGAGTATTTAGTGACATTATGATCAATGCAGGAAGCATAAGCAACAATTCTTTTGCATTTGATGCCAGTGGCGAAGATGTTGATAGAATTTTGGCTGAAGCAGGTGCAGTTGCAGAATCTAGAATGAATGCGAGCTTTCCAGAGATACCTATGGGATCCTTTAGTAGTAATAGTAGTAATAGTAGTAGTTCTAGAAGCTCATTAGATGAACACTCCCAATAGAATTAATGCTAACAGCTACAGAATTGGTTAGTCACAATATACGCGCGTCCCCACAGATAATGGATAGAGAGAGAAAACTCCATAACTCCCTTTGTTATTAAGACATTTTCAAATCTCATTTCTTAATTAATTAATTAATTATTACAGATGCATATTCAGTAGATCTGTTGTAATTTCTTCCCCATAACAGCACTGTGAGAGTCAAAGTATATACGCTTCCAATATAAAAAATGATTAAAAAAGTATTTATTATTTTTCATCAAAATGAGGAATAGTAGTAAATGTTTCTAGACAATAAAAAACTCAAGCTTTTATAACCTTAGGATATACTTTTATCATATTAAATTTTTCATCTGACTAATAATAATACTACTCGAATTCATTAACTGTCGATTATAACCACTTTATTATGCTGGTCAAGTATTTTTGCTTTTTGATGATTCCCACAACACTACTACCACCTTTCGAAATCCTCTTTATTATAGCAATAGAATAATAATAATTATTTTTACCTCATCAATAGTTTTGTTGTTGGTGATATGATGTGATCTATGATATCCATTATTAATTAAGAATCTTTTCTTAGCAAAGTAAGTTAGAAATAATATAGTAGCGCTCCATATTTGCTATAACATGGAATCTATTGATGATGTTTTACCACCTGAAAAAATTGCATTTATCGCATACAACATTGGAGTTTTTGAATCAGTCCAAAAGTTTGGCCACTTAATTACAAGCGGAAAGATCACCAATGGCATGGATGTATCAAAAGTAGCAGAGCTGCTTTCAGAATCACATGCATTCTATGATGCAGAGATGATATCACAACTTATTAACTCAATGCTACAATATACACAAAATTCACTTATCAGAAATGTTACGGCTGCACAGGTAAATTATGTAATGAAACAGTTAAAAGCTACTGGTGTTCCTCTTCCATAATGATAAATACTATATTCTATAATTCTATTACTACAACTAAACCACAAACAACAGAAAGAGATTGCCTTTAAAGAGAGCATCAAGTCAGAAAATACATTTATAAGCATAAGATAAATAATTTTGATATTTAGAATATAGTCAGGAATTTAGTAGATAAATATTATCTGTAAAGGATAAAGAAAATCTGTAGCTTAACTGCAGTACTCTACTGTCCTTATCTAATAGCCTATATATCATTAGATCAAATTAAATTATTCAGACAATGATCAGACAAAAAAAGAGGCAATATGGTGTATTAATTATATCAACTTATCCAGATGAAGAATCTGTTGTAAAAGTGGCTAAAATGCTGGTTGCTAGCAAAAAACTTTGTGCATGCGTAAATTTTACAAAAGTGAGATCTTTGTACTCTTGGAAAAATAAACTTGAAGATCAAGAGGAATTTATTGCGCTATTTAAAACAACAAATTTAACTGCAAATAAACTAAAGTTTGAAATTAATAATACCCATCCGTATGAGGTACCAGAAATAGTGGAATTAAAAATGAGTGATGTGTCAAAGGGATATCTATCATGGATGATAGAATCAATAACAGAAACAAAAACAAAATCAACTACAACTAAAAGCAAAATTAAAAATTAACATAATAGAATTGTATTATATTAGTCATAAAATACTAGTTCATCTCATCGAATAGAATAGCGAAGTAAGGCTACTATTCCACCCAGCGATGAAACCCTCCATCCAATATCAGTAGATGAATCCACTGCAAAACTCTTTGCTCCATGACTTTCAAGTAAATTTAAAAGTTTTACTACATCATTTTCATCTATAGTTTTAAAAATAGAGTCGGAGAATACTAAATATTCTATAGCTTTGATTGATGCAGCATTAGATACTTCTTGCATTCCCATAGCATACTTTGATTCACCATTATGTACAAGACGCATTATCTCGTCTAATATTGATGAGACAGTTGCTAGTTTACTTGAGCTCATTGCCTCCTTGATAGCAGAAGAACGTAGAAAAACAAAAATTCCATCTTCGCCAGCGACATCTACACCATCTATTATTGATACTTTGCCTTTTTCTAATTTCTGCTTATCTACAAGTAAATTGTAAAACCTGCGTTTGGTTTCACCAGGACCAAATATTATTATTATACTGTTATTATCTGCTGTTGCTGAAAACACACTCTGAATTGTTTTAGCAATATCCTCAAAGAAAATTTCTATGTTAGGATTATTTTTTGCTGCATGCTGATAGCGTTTTCCACTCTGTCCTGAATAGATGTTGGGAATTATCTTTAAATGGGTACCAGAGATCTTCGCGACAGCCGCTTCCTGTGCATCGATTGCAACTAAGATGAAATTTGTGCTGTTACCTGATCTTTTCAA
>DASQYF010000132.1:0-11082 GCA_035639375.1 Nitrososphaeraceae archaeon | reverse complement strand
TTTGTAGCATTTGTACCCTTTTCAACATCTTTGATTGGAGAGTATGGAGATCAGCAGATCTCGGTGATTATCTATGGTATCAATATAAGCATAGTTGGATTTTGGCAATATGACGATGGTGGTATGCTACAAAAGATCATCATTTAGTAGATAGCGATCTTGATCCCACCTTTATAACCATATGGCAAGATGATTTCTTTTAGGGCCTACTATTTATTTGATCGCAGTTGCTATATCTTTTATAAGTAATCAGGTAAGCCTTGTACTGTTTATGGCTACTGCTCTATATTTTGTAGTATCGGCTAGAAAGGACAAATATTGGTTTTGGTTTACCAAAAATAAGTAAATAAAATGAAGAGGATTCACGGGCTTTTTGACAGGTAATATCGTGAACAAGCAACACCATCCACAAGCAATTTAACCATAGTGTGTTTAAGTATTTTACAGTTGAAAAAGATTAGTGAATATTATGAAATACAATAGCTAAACAGAAAGACAAATAAAGATAGAGTAACTAATGATACAATAAATAAGCAAGCAGATATATCTTTCTTTTACATTAAGCTAGCCAGAGATTACAATTATTAGCACTATTTAACCCTCAATTTCACCGCTTATAGACCTATTAATTATGTTGCCTAAATAAAAATTGTTAGAAGATGAAATTCAAAGAGCTAATTCCGTTAATAGCCATTATATCCATAATCTTGACAGTCGGAGGTATTTTAATGGTAACCAATCTTTTACCTGAACAACTGGCACAGCGTTATAATCCTCTATCTGAAGTCTCGATAAAGACCGATTACAGAGTAATAAAGACGCCTACTCCGCAAGATAATAGTTTTATATATGCCATAAATTCTATTGCAGAAAAAGCTCTACATATAGCTCAGAATGACACAAGTATCAAACAGATAATCAATGAACAAAAAGATAAAGCAGTGACGATAGCTGCAATCCAGCCTATTCTTATGGAAGGCAAGAATGGAAAACTCATTTACAATAATCTAGGTCAGATCTTAATTACAGCTAATTGGCAATATGTTGACGGAAAATTCTACTCGAATGCGGCAAATTTCGATGAGCTTCAGAATAAAATAGGTCAATCGCATCAGCATGTCTGGAAGGTATTTGTCGATCTGAATAAACACATGATCACAAGCATATCAGAAGAGCCAGAGAGGGTTATGAGGGACACGTTTAAGCCAAATCTCATATATGCTGGAGGGAACATGTTCATGCCAGATACAGTTAAGGTAAACGCTGGCTCAATGATAACATGGTTCAACAATTCTAATCTTCCTCACAATGTAGTTGGCATTTACAAAAAAACTGGATCTGGCTCCCAGCAGCAGATCCCAGTAGATAGCGGTTTTATAGAGTCTAACAGATCATGGAAATACAGTTTCAATGATGATGGGGTTTTTGAATATCATTGTACAATCCATTCAGAAGATGGAATGAAAGGCATAATCATAGTATCATCTACTAGTCAACTATGACTTATGTGTTTAACTTACATGTAGTATATGTTGTAACTAATGCTCAGTTTTATCTAGGCCACTTGTTGTTGGCTGCTATTCTTTCGCACGCATAGAACAACTTGTATTATAGTGTCGGTTTTGGACTGTCGTAATATAGTACATTTTCGGTATGTATAAGCTCTTGAGTAAATCATATTACATCAGTGTCGTCTGTTGAATTGATCAAGTTTGAAACGTCGGAATTGCTTTGTTGCTGCAGTACTGCTCTTTTGAAAATTTAATAACTTTATAAAATGCATTTATATCGTAGCGGGTTCGGCGGTGTTTGTTCCTTGCCTAAAGAACAGTGCTGTAATTCTAATATTTAGGTTTTCATATATCGAAATGATATTGGATCTGCTGGCATGTAAGACAGATTTAACTCAACTCTGCAACACAGAGATACACTCTGTCACAATATTTATTCATACTAGCATATTTCACGACTTTACATATTTATAATATTTGAGCATAAAAATAGAAGAAGCATCAAAGCATTTACAATGAGATTTTCATGTAAAGAGATAAAATTAAGAAAGGAAGTCTTTAAGCATAAATTATTATTTCGATCATTTATTATTATATATGATTATATCAACAGCAGATGTTGGGTGCCTATATAGCATTCATTCATGTATAACAAGTACAGGTTTCTTTATAGTACTTATTACTTTTCTGGTTGTACTTCCAAGAACTCTTATTGAAGAGATAATTCTGCTGCTTGCCATTACTACTAAATCAATGTTCATCTCTTCTGACAGCTTAACTATTTCATCAAGTGGCTTGCCTGTTTGTATTTTATAGGATACTTTACTTTTCACTCCTGCCTCTTTGCATAATTTCATCTTCTCTTCTATCATTTGCTTTACTCCTCCTTCCATAGTAATTTCTAAATCTTTGTTTGCTTTATTATGCTCTCCTTCACCTCGTTTCATAGTAGCAAGTACTGCAGAAGAATCTTTACTTCCAATACGGTCAAGTACATTTAGAATAATGATTTCAGCATCTGATACCTTTGATAAATAAATAGCATGATTCAATGCTTTGTCAGATATTTCTGAACCATCATGAGGTACTAGTATCATTTTGTATTTAGGAATGGCATCAGAACTTTGTCGTGGTAGAGAAGAAGAAGAAGAAGGAGCTAAGGATGATTGTTGGCCTTCTCTCATGGATTGTAATGATTGAGACTGTTCTGTCTCTACGGACTTTAGTTCCACATCTTGCTGTTGCATTTTCATCTCTTCAAATGACGATGGTTGTTGCTGCTGGTGCTGGTGCTGTTGATCCACAGATAATTCTTCTTCTACTTCCGCTATTCCTTCTTCTTTACTAGGAGATTGGAATTTGCCGGTTTCTAGGATATTTTCATCTGAAGATTTTTTGCTTTCTTCTGATAGGACGTCTTTAGAATTCTTCTTTTTGAAATCGATCTTTGATGGCGAAGATGTGGTCATTTCATCTTCCTCTTTAGTTTGTGGTAGTTTTATCTTCTTTTGAAACCAATCTTTTAAATCCATGATAGTATATAGTAGAGCCTCCTAATAGAATTATGTTTATTCAGAAGCATTACTACTAACAAAAAGTAATTTTAATATGCATTTTAGCTTAATAAAGTCGATATTTTATTATAAGAATCTATACTTCCCAATATCTTTAAATTTTACCTCATTTTATTAAATATTAAGGAAATATTTCAATTGCCCGGATTTTGTGGGTCGGTAGACAGAATTGATTCTGTTTGCAACTCAAACTTTGACAATAAAGAGAAAGATTAAACCAAGATAGTCATAATATGTGTTACTTAATAGTTCGATGTTAGCATCCAATTATGCCCGGCAAGAATAAAAATATTTTTAATAGTTCACAAGCTCAAATGAAATAATAGTACTACGAAAATGAGCTATTATCATTTCTGTCTGGATAATGCAGCGATTATGGGAGCATCATTGTTACCTATTACTTCTACTAATTCAGACCAAGTTACCGAAGAAACATAGGGAATCTCCTTAACTTGCTCTAAAATATTGTGTAATTCTGATGAATTATTATATATAATCTCAACGATAACTTTATTTTGGTCATTGATTCTTGTAGTTGAAGATATTGCGTTACTTTTATGTCTTTCAAGAATCATTTTTGCTACTTCTTTAGCGTTTCCTCTTTCTACATTCGCTAAGATCATTCCAGTTCTCAAACCTCTCTTCGTTATGTCTAAGAGAAATTTCTTTTCTAATACAGAGTCTTCAAGCCTTTTCCTTCTTCTCTGAATAGTAGATATAGGAATCTTGTATTTAGATGCAATATCTGCACTTCGGATATTGGATTTAGTTAGTAATTCTCTGATTATATTAATATCAATAGAGTCAAAAGATGGTATTATTACACTATCATTATCGTTAATTTTTTTGTTACTACCAATTGCAGGATTTCTTAATTTTCTACCCATATCTTCACTTATTAGTAATATATGGACATCAATATAAATATCAAATACAGCAATATTACAGTAATATAATTACGCGATAAATTATTGGGTATGTTGTTCTGTGTATTGACAAAATGTTATATCTCCATTTCTTTTCCGTTTATATTAGTGTAAGACATATTGGTATTGTGTATCGCATTGTGTTTCCTTCATGATGGCATGCGTGCCTTGTTCCCGGTTACAAACAGCCTTATTTGAAGGTCTGCTATCGCAATGCGATACAATACTTTGATTTGCTAGCCATCTCACGAATATGAAAAGATCCCTGGTGATGCCAGGATCGCTCTTATTGACTAAATGTTGATCCGAGCTTATTGCTAACTAGTATTTGTAAAACATGTATCTGACTTTACAACTATTTGAATTGTCTCCCTACTATCAATGTCTGTTCCCAGTCTGACTTCATTTAATCTTCCATCTGTTCCTATTATATATAGAATCGAACTACTCTTAGCATAAAGATGCTAACATGAATTTTTACGTAACAAATATCTCAGATAAAAAGTGAGAAATTGTTTGTATTTATTTTATTATAATGGAAATAATAAGTCTATAAGCATCGTTTCTTTAAAATGGCTATTGGAAGAAGAACATCTTGTCTCTCATGTTGAAGACGTAAAACAGAATATACAGTATGACTATAAGAGAAATGATCCTGCTTTTGTTGTTGGAATTGAAATAGAAGGCTGTCTATTGAATGATAAAGGACTTCCAATAGATACCTCTAGTCTTATGGATAAATCAATTACACTAAATATCCATTAGATTATGAATATGGCAAATGTCAATTTGAATTCAAAACACAGCCTTTATTTTTTTATGAATTATCTAAACTTAATGACATAATACAAGAATTTATCGAAAGTCTTGATAATCTGATAAGTAAAGCTTATCCTAATGAGAATGCGATACCTGTTTTTTTAGGAGCAAATCCATCTCCTTCAATTTTTTCAAATGAGATGATTGTGACCAATAAGCCAAGATATAAGAAAATATCAGAATGGCAATCTAGTTTTCACGATGCACAAATGGATGGTCAGTTATTCAAACCAAATTTAATTGGAACTGCTATACAGGGCTTTCACTTTCATTTACAGGGAAAGAATGCCGATTATACTGCTCATATGTTTAACCATATTTTAAATCTGATTCCATCTTCTATCCTTTTGGGCGCTAATAGCAGATTAGTAGCAGGTAGAATTTATTCTATATATGAACCAAGGGTTTTTATTTGATCAAGCTGAAGGGCACAATTCTGGTTTTCCAGCCATTGCCAAGCATTTAAACAATCTTCAAGAATATGTTGATTATGTTGCATCACGTGAGCCAATATTAGCATCAAATTACTATGAATTAGAAAAAGAAAGACATGATGATGTACGTATTAGGATAACTGATGATTCTTATCGTGTTGAGACACGAATACTATCTGTTCAACCAACACCACAAGAATTAATTTGTATGATCGAATTTTTTGTAGGTTATCTCCATCATACTATCTCTGAGCAAAGACCATTAAGGCCGCTAGCAGATATTAGAGAAGAAAGAATGTCAGTAGTACTCTCAGGATATAATGCACAAGGCGTGTTTGACTTTAAAGAGAGTGTTAGACTTGAATTGGATTTCGCAAAAAAAGGTCTGTTTGATTTAAACGTTAATCCAGAATTTTTGGATATTTTGTATAGGAGATTAGAAAATAAGACCTCCGCTGGAGAGGTTGTAGTAAATCTATGGGATAAAAAATTTAATGGATCCTTAGAAAGTACATCAGTAGAAATAATTTCAGATATTTGGGAACATACAAAAACATGCAAACCTATTACATGATCAGGTAGAATATATTTTGCATATCAACACATATCGCAAATATTCTAATGACAAAGTAGAGGTTGTCCAAGGACCCAAAGTAAAACACGCAGCACATAGAATATCTGAAGAATTTTAGGAAATCACTTTATTTTAGTCTTAATATTATTAGAATGAGGCTTCCTTAAGTAAAGGAGTAACATTATTTGATTGAGTTATAATAACATTATAAAAAAATAATAATAATAATAATAATAATATTATATTTAACAATGAAGTTATATCAGAAACTAACGTTAATTACTGCAATTCTTGGCCTTATCATTCCATTGTTAGGGGTATTTGCTTATGTTTTTATAAATAGTCTAACTGGTATTCCAGTTTTGGCTCTTTTCTTAGGCACTGCGGTCCTTATTGCGATTGTAATAATTGCAATTAATATAGCAGCTCTCGTTGTGACATTTTATATAAGAAATACAAAACTTGTAGGAATCATATTAATTTCTTGCGGAACTCTTCTATTTATAACAGTACAAATATGGGGTATTCCTGGACTAGTATTGTATATAGTATCAGGTATAATTGCATTAAGAGAAAAGCCAACTCCTCCTATTAGAAAATATACAATCCAATGTCTTACATGTGATAAAGAACTAACTGGTATTAACAGTCCTGACTTTGCTAAAGATCATTTAGTTGATAATCCTACTCATTTAGAATATAGAGTATTTGTAGAGATACTTCCTACCACTGATTCAACTAGCAAATTTCCTTAAATTTATAACATATGAGATATTAGAATAGTAACTTGTCCTTTCCTACCTACTACATCCATATCTTTTTTATGTTATTAACAAAACAGAAATCATATGTAACAGCTTGATAATAAAAATTGCTGATGTTTTATCTAAAAACGAGCGATTATCTTTGCATTATATCTTTCCAGTATTTTTACTTGCTATCGCTATAAGCCAAAATTGAAGTTGCTAGAATTAGGTACAGTTGTAATTTGACTTAATGTTGTGGATAGTTTTATTATCAACTCTTGATTACTCGTTTCAACAGTATACCATAGCAATAATTATCTTATACTCCGCAGTATATGGACCCGTATAGGTAGCGAGTTTGGTTGGATTTGTTCCTCATATATGAATGGATCCTGTTGGTCTTCTATTTCAATTTCTTAGTAATAGTTGGTAGACGTGATTGAATGTAAGGCAGATTTGCCTCTAATTTGCAGCTCAAAGTTTTGGAAAAAGATCTTGAATTTGTGGGTATATTATCTAACAAGATATTATATGTCGAGCTTCTAAAGAAGACCCTGTAAAACCAGAACAAGCAAAAGCAACAACGATAGGCCTCAAATGATATAGTTCTGACGTAAAGCTACAAATAGCATAATAAATAAGAATAAACCGATAATACAATATATCTATCTCTTTGTTGTTTCATAATTTCTGTAGTTTATCAGCCACAAAGTACAGAATTACTATATTATGGTAGATTCGGTTTTCTTTAAAATCATCAACTATGAAATAGTTTGTATTGTACATATTAGCTTGCAAATGTCTAATAATAATGTCAAAGTGGCAGTAGTAACAGGTTCAAGCAGAGGTATTGGCAAAGCCATTGCTAAAGAATTTGCTAAGAATGGCTATTCTGTTGTGCTAAACTCAAGAGATGAACAGGATCTAAACAGAGCTGCCCAAGATATAGCTAAAGAAATCGGAGATAATAATGTAATTTCATATGTTCCAGGCGATGTATCACAAGAACATGTCTGTAAATCATTGATAGAAGAAGCTGTTAAAAGATTTGGTAGACTCGATGTATTAGTCAATAACGCTGGCATAAGTGGTGTCTCGAAGAAAATAAATGAACTATCAACTAACGATTGGGATTACGTTATCGATGTAAATCTGAAAGGGGCATTTCTCTGTACTAGAGAAGCATTGAAGCATATGATTCAAAATAGTGATACTAGCACTAATACTAAAAATAATTATTCTATCGTAAATATCTCCTCTGTTCACGAATCCATACCGCAGCCAGACGCGGCCCCTTATGCTGCTTCTAAAGGAGGTATGGAGATGCTAACAAAAAATACAGCTATGGAAGTATCTGATAAAGGTATACGCGTTAATGGTATCGCACCAGGGGCAATAGCAACAGATATGAATAAAGATTTACTTGAAGATGAACAAAAGAAAAAAGAGGAAGAACAAAGAATTCCACTTAAAAGAATTGGTCAGCCTCAAGAAATAGCTAAAGTAGCACTGTTTTTAGCTTCAGATAATGCAAGCTACATTACAGGGACAACAGTCTATGTTGACGGTGGACTAACATTAACTTCATAAGAAATAACAAAATATAATTTAAAAGGTTACTGAAGTTAATTCATCTTCCTACCTCCCCTTTTGTAGAAAAATATTTTGAAAGTCTCTAGAAATATTGGCGACGTCTGCGAGAGTAGATTGATCAGATCTTTCTTCACGAATCCATATAATATTTCCATCAAGATCTATTTCTAGGCCTTTCGATCTCACTAAATATCTTAGTATAGTATTTATCTTAACAAGATCCAGAGAGGGACGAAGCAATTTTTGTAGATCTCTAACCTTTGGATATCCTCCTTGTACATTCTTTATTGTTGTTAGGAAAAAATTTATATCCTCTTCTGTAATCTCGTTCGAAGGCTTTTGTTTGCGTTTTTTAATAAATTTATTCTTTTTGTGGGATTTGATGAAGTATTATATGTAAGTTATCATTTTAAAGTTTTGTATAACAGGAAAAGATCGAGGTAACCTCCTTGTAGCCCATTTGTCATTGATATTCAAGGATCTCGAGAGTTAGCGTTTGTAATTGTAGTAACTCTTATAAAAACTGCCAAATAAATTATCTTCAATCTAACTCCACATAAAGGAGAAATGAGTAGATAAAACATGACAAACTGGCACGAGAGCCCGTTAATGATTGTTAAAAGTGCTGATCCTACTATACACGACGGAGCAAGTCTTAAGAAAATGCTAAATGAAATAGAGGCACTTTTAGTTAATGGCTATAGGTTGAAATCTATTACCGAATGTAATGGTGAAATATTTGTATTCTTGCTAAATGAGTCGGAATTAAGAGCAACAGGAAGTACTGCAGAAGAATAATATAGATAGCAACCGTAATATTGAGATAAAATCAATTGAATATATAAAACGCATAAAGCTATCTTCTGCATAATAAAATATATCAAGTAGCAATATGTTACAAGTATGAAAAAGAAAGATAATCAAGAATCACTCTCAGAAAATGAAGACTGAAAGAATATACTTTAAGGTAATTGGAATGTATTGTATTACATGCAAACTCATTGTAGAAAAACAACTAAGATGACAGAGATATAAAGAAAATTGACACAGACCATATGATAGATAGCATCATGGCTGAATTTGATCCGTCATTTATAAGGAAAGAACAGATATAAAAGATAAATGAGAAACCAGGCTTCCTTTTAAGCAGAAGTATGAAAACAGCGGAGTTAAACTGGTTCGGTGGGATGTAGGACAGATTTGACTCAATAATCCCATCCACGTATATTCAAATATCTTCAAACTACATCTATTAATCTTCCTAATTGGCTATCTTATTATTGATTACCATTTTTATAGTATTATTATTCTATATGGATTTGTAATGGAAATTCAATATTATTTTTCTTAAAGGAAATATACTATAATAGGCGGTATGCAAAAGAAGATAATATGAAAACTCCACTTTACTAATGGTTGGAATCGTAGCAGCAGTAGTAATGCTGTCAGCAAGACTAGCTGTAGTACCTGGCTACAATACAACAAGCAAGTGCACAAGATACGAATTTCAGCTTCAAACAAAGACACAGTATAACGGATGCGGTGACGCTGCTGAATGTAGTAATACAGGCACAATAACATTCAGACCATTCGCATAAAAAGCATCGGCAGTTCTTACTGCTACAATCCGTATTTTTCTTTTTCACTAAAGGGAACAATTTAACTGAATACAGCCAATGCAAAATTAGGTAATGGTTATTAGTAAAGGAACTAGTACCACCGCTGTTACATTTCAATCAGCAATATCTCCTGTAATATTATGAAAACTTTCTAGCTCTTCTTTTGTGCAGGTATTGCTTTGATTGTATGGTCTTGGAAATGCAGGGATGATGATTGCGGCAATCCTAATGTGTGATTAGAGAAAGCAGCAGTTACTACTATATCATTATTTGTCAATGCTTCAATAAGATTTTCATATTCCTTTCGTCTAAATCTAATAGAATATCCTTTTATTAGATTCTTTTTCATTTTAGAATATATAATTATATACGTAGATGTTAATTCGAATAACGCTTTAATAATAATATCTTGTTAAATAAAGTTATATATACTTCACAAATTCTTGTTGGTTGTAGTGCTAAAAAATATAATCAATTTTAGATCATTATTTGTTATTTCTTTCACATTGATAGTAATTCTAGCAGGTATTACTGCTATTGTAATGCCAAATGCAGTTTATAGTCTTTCTTATCCAGCTGTTCCCAATGGCGACACAATCCGGACTGTTACTAATAATAATAATAATAATAATAATAATAATAAAGAAATAATCCTAAACTTTGACGATGGGTACAAGAGCCAATACACTAATGCCAAGCCAATTCTAGATAAATATGGATATAAGGCTACTTTCTATATAATCTGCAATTATGTAGAAAATGGAGAGGAAGTAGTTCGTCCCAATGCTAGAATGAGTTTGGAAGATCTAGCAGAATTATACAAGGAAGGATATGATATAGGATCTCATAGTATGGATCACAAAGATCTTTCTCAACTGTCAAAAAAGATGGTAAATTTTGAAGTAGGTGAATCAAAACAATGCCTTCTTGATCAAGGCATTAATAATATCACAAGCTTTGCATATCCTTTTAATGGAGCATCTTCTGAAGCGTCAGTAATTGATACAGTTGCTAAATATTATGATATAGCAAGAACTGCTAGTGGTCCACTAATGTATTTACATTGTGATGGCTTTAAAGAAGAATCAAGTCAAACTGATTGTAGAACATATTCTGATGGTAATGATGGAAGCAAACTCAATTTTGTAAATAGGTACTCTATTATAGGTTGGAGTCATGATGCCGAACGGAGGGATAATTCATATGATGATTCTGAAATGTTAAATAGATTCGTTGAAGTTGTCAATAGCCAGTCTATGTATAACACAGACGGTACAATAGACGCA